>CALCPT010000664.1 GCA_937897265.1 uncultured Alcaligenaceae bacterium | reverse complement strand
TTTCCCTACACGACGCTCTTCCGATCTGCAGCGGCGCAAAGTATTCGCGCCGAAACGGGTGTGAAGGTCACAACCATTGCAACCGACATCACAACGCCTGAGGGCCGCGCCAAGGTTTTAGCGGTTTGCCCAGATCCCGACATCTTAATTACCAACGCTGGTGGCCCTAAGCCGGGCAATTTTCGTGACTGGAGCCGCGAAGACTGGCTCGCCGCGGTCGATGCCAACATGATCACGCCGATCGAATTAATCCGTGCGACCGTCGACAAAATGATCGAGCGCAAGTTTGGCCGAATCGTCAATATTACGTCGGCGTCAGTTAAACACCCGATCGAGCATCTTGGCATGTCAAATGGCGCACGTGCCGGCTTAACCGGCTTTATCGGGGGGCTGTCGCGTCAAACGGTGAAACATAATGTGACGATCAACAATTTGTTGCCTGGCCCGTTTGCCACCGATCGCCTGTTACAAACCACCGAAAAATTAGCACGCGACAGTGGCAAAAGTCTTGACGACTTTATGGCACTGCGCCAAGCCGCTGTCCCGGCTGGCCGCTTTGGCACACCCGCTGAATTTGGTCAAGCCTGTGCGTTTTTGTGTAGCGCGGGTGCCGGGTTTATGACTGGTCAAAACCTGTTGCTAGACGGCGGTATTTATCCTGGGACGCTTTGAGATGGCCGTCGCGCCACCCTTTTCTTTGTACCGCACTGCCCATTGAGTGTGACACAGCCTCAGTTTTCCTGCCAAATTGAACACCTGACGTTAAATTTGGCAGGTTGAACGGCGTTTTTAGCTAAAAGCGATGCTATCCATGGCCAGCATGCTGTACATCACTTCGCGGCTTAAGTAGTGCGGGGTGGCGTTTGCACCTGCTGCGCCGACGGCAAAAAACAGGGGTAAAAAGTGGTCGTCGCTGGGGTGCGCACGCTTGGCTGAGGGGGCTTGCTCTGCGTAGTTGAGCAAAGCCGCAGTGTCGCCTTTGGTCAGTGTGGTCTCTATCCAGCGGCTAAAGGCATCGACGTACGGATCGGGTTTGCGCTCGCCACCAAAAAACTCTGACAGATTGTGGGTCATGCTGCCCGAGCCGATCAGCAAAATCCCTTGTTCGCGTAACGCTTGCAGCGCTTCGCCTAGTTTCAGGACCTGTTCGGGGCCCCAACCGACAGGCAGCGAGACTTGCACAACTGGGATCTCAGCCTTGGGAAACAAATGCATCAGTGGCACCCAAACCCCGTGATCTAGCGGCCGGTCTGGGTCTTGGAGAGGGTTCAAACCTGCATCGGTAAGCAATGCCTGGACGCGATCGGAGAGTTCGATATCCCCTGGAGCCGGGTATTGCAGTTCATAGAGCGCGGGCGGAAACCCACCAAAGTCGTGATACGTCTTAGGTTTGGGGTTGCGCATGACCGCCAAGCGTTCTGTCATCCAGTGAGGAGACAGGATCACAATGCCTTTAAGCGGGTGCTTAGCCTGTAATTGCTTGCCATAGGCGGTTAATGCGGGGCCCGAGGTGCCAGGCGAGACCGCAAACAGCGGTGCGCCGTGAGAGATAAACAACACCGGCGCTAAAGAAGGCTTGGCCATCGTTGATAGTTGGATCGTGGGCATGGTCGGCGACGTTGTTATTGCTGAGGGCTTTGTGTGAAGTGCTTTACGTCATTTATTAAATGAGGGCAATAGATCAGATTACAAGCTTACGCAAAAGAGGCTACCATTTTGCATCACTCACAATTTCAGGTGCTTTATGTCCAGCTCAGACGACAAAAAAAATAGTCACTCGATCAACCCTGCCGCCAGTCAAGAAGGGATCTCAAAGGGTTTAGCCAATTATGGCGATCGTGGCTTTTCATTATTTTTGCGTAAGGCCTTTATCAAGGGGGCTGGGTTTACCGACACGGCGCTTGAGCGTCCAGTCATTGGTATTACCAACACCGGTAGCGCCTACAACCCTTGCCACGGCAATGCGCCTCAGTTGATTGAAGCGGTCAAGCGTGGCGTGATGTTGGCGGGCGGGTTGCCGATGGATTTTCCGACCATCTCGATTCACGAGAGCTTCTCGCAGCCCAACAGTATGTTTTTGCGTAACCTGATGTCGATGGATACCGAAGAGTTGCTGCGAGCACAACCGATGGATGCGGTCGTGTTGATCGGTGGTTGCGATAAAACGGTACCGGCGCAATTGATGGGTGCGGCTTCAGCAGGTTTGCCCGCGGTGCAGTTGATTACGGGTTCGATGTTGACAGGATCACATCGTAGCGAGCGCGTTGGTGCCTGTACCGATTGCCGTCGCTATTGGGGCAAGTTTCGCGCCGAAGAAATTGATGCCGAAGAAATTGCCGAGGTCAACAAACAGTTAGTGGCGAGTGTCGGCACGTGTTCGGTGATGGGTACAGCCAGCACCATGGCCTGTATTGCTGAGGCCTTGGGCATGACGGTGCCTGGCGGTGCCTCGCCGCCGGCAGTGACTGCAGATCGCATGCGCATCGCCGAGCAAAGCGGCACGTTAGCCGTTGAGATTGCACGCAAGCGTTTAACGATTGATAAAGTGTTAACTGAGAAAGCCTTTGAAAACGCCATGCGTGTGTTGCTGGCGATTGGTGGCTCAACCAACGGTATCGTGCACTTGACTGCGATTGCAGGTCGTATGGGTTTTGAAATGGATCTCAAAGCACTTGATCGCATGGGTCGTGAAACCCCAGTGCTGCTCGATTTAAAACCTTCGGGTCAGCACTACATGGAAGATTTCCACCACGCTGGTGGCATGGCAACCTTGTTGCGCGAACTCAAGCCCCTGCTGCATCTGGATGCGATGACTGTCACGGGCCGCACACTGGGTGAAGAGATCGAAGCTGCAGGTCCTGGCTTTAAGCAAGATGTGGTCAAGACAGCAAAAAATCCAATTTACCCACAAGGCGGCATTGCTGTGTTGCAAGGTAACTTGGCACCAGGTGGCGCGATCATTAAACAATCGGCAGCCAACCCGAAGTTGATGGAGCACGAAGGTCGCGCTGTTGTTTTTGAAAATCTTGAAGACATGGCCAATCGTATCGACTCGCCTGATTTAGATGTCACAGTCGATGATATTTTGGTGCTTAAACATATCGGCCCCAAAGGTGCGGCGATGCCTGAGGCTGGCTACATGCCAATCCCAAAAAAATTGGCTGTGGCCGGTTGCAAAGACATTGTGCGGATCTCAGACGGACGTATGAGCGGCACAGCGTTCGGCACGATCGTGTTGCACGTGACGCCTGAGTCGGCGATTGGTGGGCCCCTGGCTTATGTGCAAAACGGTGATCGCATTCGCTTGAGCGTTGAAAAGCGCGAACTGTCACTGTTGGTCAGCGACGCCGAGCTTGCACGACGTCAGGCTGAAAAACCTGCGGTCGTGCCTACTGCACAGCGCGGCTATCGCAAACTATTTTTGCAAAGTGTGACACAAGCCGACAAGGGTGCCGACTTTGACTTCTTGATGCCGCCAATGACTGGGGTGGTGCCTAAGGTTAAGTAGTCACCTCAATCACAGCATCGACCGCATACGCGCCTTGCCCCTCGGGCATGGCGAGTACTGGGTTTAGATCGATGGATTGCAAGCGTGGGCCCGCGGCTACAGCAAAGGCTGATAGTTGCGACAACATTGTTGCCAGCGCTTTGATATCAACCGGTTTGCGGCCACGCGCCCCGAGCAACAGTGGCGCGCCTTTGATCGAGCGAATCATGTCTTCGGCAACGTCTACACCGAAGGGGCAACGATGCAGAACGACGTCTTGCAAGATCTCAACAAAAATCCCACCTAAGCCAAACATTGCGATAGGGCCAAAGACGGGATCGCGATGAATACCCAAAATACATTCAACGCCGCCTTTCAACTGCTTGGCCACTAACACGCCCTCGAGTTTGGCGTTGGGGGCGGCACTGCGACCACGTTGCATCAGCAAATCAAAGCCTGCGCGCACGTCCGCATCGCTTTCAATGTCTAACAACACCCCGCCGATTTCTGACTTGTGCAAAATATCTGGGGAGACGATTTTCATGACGACTGGGTAGCCGATTTTTTTCGCGGCAGCCACTGCAGCGTCAGCAGCGGTACACACCTCTTCAGGTGCAGAAGCAATCCCCGCTTGTGCGAGCAGCGTTTTTGCTTGCGCTTCGCTTGGATTCGAAGTGGGTAATAAAAACGGTGCAATCACTGGCGCGACTTGTGCAGCAGGCTTTGCAAACGCGCGACCAAACTGGCCCATCGCTTCGATGGCCACGACCGCCCGAGAAGGATCTTCAAACACAGCGAAGCCATCGCGCTCGTACTCGCGCACTTGTTCGCGTGAACCCATTAGTGACAGGGCAAAAATACAATTTGGATGTTTGCTGCGCGCAATATTCAATTGCTCGCGCAGGCGTGGTGCAATACTTGGCACACAACCTGTGTAGGTAAAGAATCCTAAGACCGAGCTGTACTTACCTTCAGCGATTAACGCATCGGTAAACGTACTGATCAAGGTCATCTCATTTAAATACTGTGCGGTGACATCCACCGGGTTGCGTGGTGCTGCAAAGGGTAGCAGTTTGAGCAAGCGCGCTTGAGACTCAGCGGGCATCTCTGGCATCGGCAAGCCAACTGCCTCTGCTGCATCCGAAATAATCACACCGGCACCACCACTCACTGTGATCACGCCAAGCGTATTGTTTTCAGGATAAATGCCTCGCGCAGCCAAGCGGGCGATATCCAACATTTGTTCGGTGGTTTGCACGCGCACCACACCAAGCTCTTTGAGCACCGCGTCGGTGACACGGTCGTCACCTGCGATCGACGCTGTGTGTGATTGCGCCGCTGCGCTACCCACTGCGCTGCGACCGACCTTCATCATGATGACAGGCTTGCGTGCGCGACGTGCCGCTTCAAGACCAGCGACTAAGCTAGCGGCTTCTTTGATGCCTTCTGAATACAACATGATGACTTTAGTATCTGGGTCATCCACTGCAACTTGCAACATATCGCCAACGGTGAGATCAGCCTCGTTACCGGTCAAGATGACGGCAGACAAACCAATATCGTTGGCAGTTGCAACCGCCATCAAGTGCGCACCATAGGCGCCAGATTGACTAATGATCGCCACGCCACCTGGCTTTGGAAACTCAAGCTCACAGCCGGTGGCAAATGTGCCGTAAAACTTGTGGACTGGGTTCATTAAGCCTAACGAATTTGGCCCGATCAGTCGCATGCCGTGCTCATGGGCCACGCGTACCAACTCGAGTTGGGCGGCTGCGCCTTCAGGGCCCGTTTCGGCAAAGCCCGAGCTAAACAAGATGGCGGCCGCGCAGCCGCGCTCAGCAAGCGCACGAACCGACTCAAGCGCCGACGAGGCCGGCACAATCACAATCCCCACATCCGGGGTTTCGGGCAAGGCGGCGATTGAGGCATAACTTGGGATACCCTGCACCGTTGCGCGATTTGGATTCACCGGAAAAATTTTGCCCTTGTAGCCCTGGCTCAACATATACGAGATGGGCCGCCCGCCAATCCGCAACGGGTCGTCTGAAGCACCAATGACGGCCACCGATTGCGGCTTGAGCAACTTGAGTAAGCGCGCACGGTCATTGGGGCGAGTAAGTTTGGGGGCGGTCATGGTGTCGGTCTCCGGCGATATGCGAGCGTTGCGAGTGATCTGGCACTGCTAGTTATGTTTCGTGCAGCGAAATAGCCTTGGATCATACCGCTGACTAAAAACCTGTGTGTAATCCCTATCAATCTAGTCGGGTTTTCAGTACGATACCGACTTCTGCCTTCTATTCAGTGGGGCTGGCCGAAGGCCTGCCTCTTACCCGACTTCAAGCCAGCTCAGCATTCAGCCAGCCGATTCACAATTAAGCATTCAGCCCGCCAACACAATAAAGAGACCCGCGATGAACAAACCCTCTCCTGAATTTGATAGCTTGTTGCCCTCCTTGGCCTTAAACCGCCGTGGTTTTTTGACCACCTCGCTTGCCAGCGGCTTTACCCTGGCAGCGGGCCCAATCATGGCGCAAACGGTGATCACCACCGACACCAATGGCCTGATCGCTGGTGAAGTCAAGATCCCGGTCGCTGACGGCACCATTCCAGCCTATCGCGCTGCGCCCGAAGGTAAAACTAACTTGGGCACGATCTTAGTGATCCAAGAAATCTTTGGCGTGCACGAGCACATCAAAGACGTCTGCCGCCGTTTTGCGAAGTTGGGTTATTTGGCGATTTCACCTGAGCTGTATGCGCGCCAAGGCGACCCGTCGAAGTACACCGAAAACGCCAAACTGTTTGCCGAGATCGTCAACAAAGTCCCTGATGCACAAGTGATGAGCGATCTTGACGCAACGGCCAAGTGGGCTGCTGCCAACGGTGGTGATGCGAAACGTTTAGCGATCACTGGCTTTTGCTGGGGTGGTCGCATTGTGTGGCTGTATTCGGCACACAATCCTAATCTCAAAGCAGGCGTGGCTTGGTATGGCCGGATGGTCGGTGATGCCGACGCCATGAAGCCCAAGCACCCCGTTGACGTGACGGCGCAAATGAATGCCCCAGTGTTAGGCCTGTATGGTGGCGAGGATGCTGGTATCCCCGTCAGCACAATCGACACCATGAAGGCAGCGCTTGCAAATGGCTCGGCTGCAGCTAAAGCGTCAAGCTTTGTGATTTATCCCACAGCGCCGCACGCGTTTCATGCCGACTATCGCCCAAGCTATCGCGCCGCCGAAGCCAAAGACGGTTGGGAAAAAGCGCAGGCTTGGTTTAAGAAGTATCTGTAATCAGATCGGCAAGCTGCTTGGCTGCTCTTTCAAGAGCGTGGCAAAAATTTCTGCCAAAGGCGAGCGGCTAGCGGTTTGTGGATATATCAAGGCGTAGCGGGTGATCACTTCAGTTTTTAGTGGACGGATCACCACCTCGCTTTGTGCAAAGTAGGCGGCCGTCAGGCGGCCCACCAGGGTGATGCCGGCGCCCGCCGCAACCAGCGCACAGGCGATTGACGAGCTTGGTGTTTCCATCAGCACATTCGCAGTCGCCCCTTCAGACTGAAAAGCATCATCAATCTGATACCGAAGATAACTGTGCTGTGACAGCAAAATCATCCGCTCGTTATTCAGGTCTTTGCACGAAATCACTTTTTTCTTTGTCAAAGGATGTTTGGGGGGCAAGACGACCACGACTTGTGCTGCAGGTAAGGGTTCGAAATCGATCGCCTGACGTGCCAGTGGTAGTTCGACCACACCCATATCAAATTGGCGAGTTGCTACCAAGTCTGCAATCTGGCGTGAGGGTAGGCTTTGCAAAAATACCGTGACATTTGGTCTGGTGTCTAACAGCTGCGCGACGGCGTGCGGCACCATGCCCTGTGCAAGCGCCGGCAAACACGCGACGCGCAGGGCACCGGTGCGCCTGAGGCGAATGTCTTGCGCCACCTGCGCGATGCGTTCGACGCCGCTGTAAAGGGGTTCAATTTCTTTGAAAAGGGCTTCTGCCTCGGGGGTGGGGATCAGTTTGCGTCCATGCCTGACAAACAGCGCGAACCCTAACCGAAGTTCCAGTAACCCGATGGTTCGGCTCACACCGGGCTGAGTCACATTTAGCAGTTTGGCTGCCCCCACCACGCTGCCGGCGAGCATGACTGAGCGAAATGCCTCGATATGTTTAAGATTTATTTGAGCTTTCATCCATAACATTTAAGCATAAGCAGAGCCAAAAATTTACATATTGTTTTGTCAAAACTAGGACTAAGCTAGTTCTCAGTAGGTCAACCAAGCGTTTTGTGTCAAACGAAGTCGTTCTGAACAGGAGAACTCTTATGAGTAAGCTTTTTACGTTTTTCTCTATGCTGGTATTGGTCTTATCGGTGAACAACCAGGCCTTCGCCCAGCAAAAGTTAGTCGTTGCAGGGTATGGTGGTTCGTTTGAAGACATCATGCGCAAGGACATTTTTCCGCCCTTCGAAAAAAAGCATAACGTCAAGATCGATTTTGTTGCAGGTAACTCAACCAATACCGTTGCGCGCTTGCAGGCACAAAAAGGCAATCAAGAGATTGATGTTGCCATTGTGGATGATGGCCCAATGTATCAGGCCATCGCCTTAGGCTTTTGCGCGCCGATTCAAGGTATGCCAGTCGACGATATCTATGGCACGGCACGTTACAAAGACGACAAAGCCGTTGCCTTGGGGATTGTGGCCACGGGCATTATGTACAACAAAAAGGTTTTTGCTGAAAAGGGTTGGGCAGCGCCCACCTCGTGGGACGACTTAGCCGACCCGAAGTTTAAAAAACTGGTCGTGATCCCACCGCTCAACAATACTTATGGTTTGCACGCGGTTGTACAGTTTGCGCGCGCCGGTGGTGGTGGCGAAAAAAATATCGATCCAGGCTTTAAAGCATTCAAAGAGAAGGTCGGCCCCAATGTGCTGGTCTACGAGCCGTCACCTGGCAAAATGACTGAGCTGTTTCAAAGTGGTCAGGCAGTCATCGGTGTTTGGGGTACGGGCCGAGTGAAGTCTTTTGCAGATACCGGTTTCCCAGTGGGTTTTGCCTATCCTAAAGAAGGTGCTTACGCTTTGTTGTCGTCGGTTTGCCCGATCGCAAAGCCCAAAGCCAATCCTTTGGCGCAAGACTTTATTCAATACTTGTTAACGCCTGAAATACAAAGCGTGATGGGTACCTCGTATGGTTATGGCCCGGTCAATAAAAAGGCTGTCATTAAAGATGATGTCAATGTGCCGTTGCCAATTGGTAAGCGCGCTGCTGACTTGATCGTCGTTGACTGGGATGTGATTAACGATAATCGCACCGCCTGGGATAAGCGTTGGACGCGTGAAATTGAGCGTTAATAGTGTGGCGTTTTAACTTTATTTTTCTAAGAGCCGTGCCATGACCTATCTTGTTTTAAAAAACCTGACGAAGCGTTATGGCGCGGCAGCCGCAGTAGACAGTCTGAATCTTTCGATTGAGCAAGGCGAGTTTGTCTCGCTTCTAGGCCCGTCCGGCTGCGGTAAAACAACTACGCTGCAAATGATCGCTGGGTTTGTTGAGCCGACCGCAGGCAGTATCGTGCTGAACGGCAAAGATTTGCATCACACCCCCGCCAATCAACGCGGCTTAGGGCTTGTGTTTCAAAACTATGCGCTGTTTCCACACATGACGGCAGCGCAAAACGTGGCCTTCGGTCTTGAGATGCAAGGGGTTGCGAAAGCAGAGTGCGCCTCGCGCGTTGCTGAGATGCTTAAGCTTGTCGGCCTCGCCCACCTAGCCGATCGTTATCCGGCGCGGATGTCGGGCGGTCAGCAGCAGCGTGTTGCGTTGGCGCGTGCCTTAGTGATTAAGCCAAAGGTGTTGTTGCTTGACGAGCCCTTGTCCAATCTCGATGCCAAGCTGCGTGAAGAGATGCAGCTTGAGTTGCGCAGCATTCAACGCACACTCGGCACCACAACAGTACTTGTGACACACGATCAGTCTGAGGCGCTTGCTTTGTCTGATCGCATTGTCGTCATGAATCAAGGTAAGGTCGAGCAGATCGCCGAGCCCTTTGCCGCATACGAGCAACCGAAGTCAGAGTTTGTGGGTGGCTTTCTGGGTAAGGCTAATATTTTTAACGTTCAACCGTACGCTGCGTCGCCAACGCCCTCCATACAAATCGGCGAGGCGGTGCTTGCGCTTGAGGGCATTGCAATGCCCGCGGGCAGCGTGATCGTTAGGCCCGAAAAGATTTTATTTACAGAGGCCCAGCCAAGCGCTTTGCCCGGCATCATGAAGACCCGCGTATTTCAGGGTAACCACTGGTTATGCCAGGTGAATACCTCGGTGGGTGAGGTCTTAGTGATCCGACAAAATGATGGGGTGCCTGTGCCCCAAGAGGGCTCGCCTGTTCACTTGCGCTGGCGTGCGCAGGATATGCGTGCAGTCATTTCTTCTACGTCGTCGGCATAGGCGGGCAGGCCAACGATGAACGCGATTAAACCCACCCAAGCGCCTTGGCTGTTGAGTACGCCAGCCATCGTGTTGTATGCGACATTTTTGGTGGCGCCGCTCGCTAGCGTCTTGCTGATCAGTTTTTTTAATTTCGAGTTTTACGGCGGGATAGAAGTTTCCTTTTCGCTAAAAAATTATCTTGAGATATTGACCGACAGTTATTACTACGAAGTGTTTGCGCGCACCTTCGGTGTGTCTTTGGCTGTCACACTCGCTTGTGTGGTGCTGGGCACTGCCGAGGCCTACGTGCTGTCGCGGATGAGTAATCCCTGGAAAGGACTGTTTTTGATGGTGGTGTTGGGGCCGCTGTTGATTTCAGTGGTGGTGCGTACCTTAGGCTGGGCGTTATTGTTTGGCTCGACTGGGTTGATCAGCAAAGCCTTGCAAGCCTTAGGACTGGCCTCTGGCCCAGTAAGTTTGATGTATTCGAATCTTGGTGTCGGGATTGCCCTCACGCACGTGATGGTGCCTTTCATGGTGATCTCGGTGTGGGCCTCTCTACAACGAATTAACCCCTCGACTGAAGCCGCAGCCTTATCGTTGGGTGCGAGTCAGTTCACGGTGATCAGGCGCGTGATTGTGCCGCAAGTGATGCCAGGGATTTTGTCAGGGTCGATCATGGTCTTTGCGATGTCGGCCAGTGCCTTCGCCACGCCGGCGATTGTGGGTGGGCGGCGTTTAAAAACTGTAGCAACCGCAGCCTATGATGAATTTTTAAATACGCTGAACTGGCCACTGGGTGCCGCGCTAGCGATGCTCTTGCTCGTTGCGACGATTGTCGTACTGCTCTCGACCAATCGGTTAATCGAAAAGCGCTACGGCGCGGTTTTCAACTAAAGGGGCTTTCATGTTTCTACGCAACGGCCCCATCGGTTTAATTTTTCATACGCTATTCATCCTGTTTATTTTGGCGCCGATTGTGATGGTCTGCGCCGTAGCGTTTACCGGCGATGGTTTTATTTCGCTGCCCGTCAATGGCCTATCGCTACGCTGGTTCAAAGCGATTTTGAACAATCCCCGCTTTATGGATGCTTTTGTGTTTAGCTTGGGACTGGGCTTGATCTCTGCCACGATTGCTATCGTCGTTGCAGTCCCTTCTGCGCTGGCAACTGCGCGCTATCAGTTTCGGGGCCGCGAAGCGTTGATGGCATTTTTCTTGTCGCCCTTGATGATCCCGCATATTGTGCTGGGGCTGGCGTTCTTAAAATTTTTTACTAGTATCGGTGTATCAGGCACTTATTTTGGCTTGGTGGTTGCACATACGATCGTGGTGATGCCGTATGCACTGAGGCTTGTGCTTGCGTCAGCAACTGGTCTTGATCCGTCCCTTGAGCGTGCTGCATTATCGTTAGGCGCTTCAACCTGGGTCACTTTTCGCCGCATCGTTTTGCCGCTGATTATGCCCGGTGTGGTCAGTGGTTGGGTCATTGCTTTTATTACCAGTTTTGATGAACTGACCATGTCGATTTTTATTGCCTCACCATCTACAACGACGTTACCTGTTCGTATTTTTTTACATATCGAAGATACGATTGATCCTTTGGTGACCGCGGTGTCGGCGGCTTTGATTTACATCACGATGATTGCGATCTTTATTCTGGATCGCGCGGTTGGACTCGAAAAACTATTTGTTGGAAAAGGACGCGCTTAATGAGCACGACAGCAGAACTTGAGGCGCTTGCCCCGCCGCGGCCGCGCCACCATAAAGGTGTGTATGACGCCTTGGTCATTGGAGGCGGCTTGGTAGGCTCGGCCGTCGCGTTTGGTTTGCGTCAAAAGGTCGAGCATGTTGCGGTGCTTGATGAGGGCGATATTGCGTTTCGTGCCTCGCGCGGCAACTTCGGTTTGGTATGGGTACAGAGCAAAGGCATGGGTATGCCTGCTTACGGACACTGGACGATGTCGTCGCAAGCATTGTGGCCAGAACTTGCCCGTTTGCTCAACGAGATCACAGGTTTAGAGGTGGGGTTAGAACAGCAAGGTGGTTTACACCCTGTGCTGAACGAAGAAGAATACGAACAACGTATTAAGTTTATGACCACACTGATGGGTCAACCCGGCATGGTGCAGTACGACTGGAAAATGCTCGATCACAAAGAGCTTAAAGATTTGGTGCCTGGCATTGGCCCAGAAGTGTTGGGGGCGACGCATACCTCGGTGGATGGTGTGGCAAATCCGTTAAAAATGTTGCGGGCGTTGCATACAGCGTTTGAGCGTCAAAAGGTTGATTATTTGCCACTACATCCTGTTGGCGAGATCGAGCAAAAAAATGGCGTCTTTGAAATGACGACGCCTCATGGTGTGATTCGTGCGCACAAGGTCGTATTGGCCTCGGGTCTAAATAATCAAAAACTGGGTAACAAGGTGGGCCTCTCGATTCCGGTACGGCCTCAGCGCGGCCAGATTGTGGTGCTCGAGCGCACCCGTCGTATGTTGCACACGCCGTTCAGTACGCTACGTCAGATGGACGAAGGCACTTGGCTGATTGGCGATTCGCAAGAAGAAGCTGGCTATGTCGATGGCATCGTCGGTCTGCCAGTATTGGCGACCTTGGCTGATCGCGCAGTACGCACGATGCCTGCGCTCAAGCACGTACGCGTGGTGCGTTCTTGGTCTGCCTTGCGTGTGATGTCTAAAGATGGATTCCCGATCTACGAACAATCTTCGACGCACCCCGGCGCGTTTGTTGCCACCTGCCATAGCGGTGTGACGTTGGCCGCCGCACATGCTTTACGGATTGCACCTATGGTGATTGAGGGCGCGTTGCCCGAGACGATGGCTCCTTTTTCAACTCGGAGGTTTCATGTACAACAGGCTGCCTGAAGCAGAGCAAGCCTTAGCGCTTGCGCCAGTGGTTGTGACGATTGATGGCAAAGCCGTCCAGTGCCGTGCGGGCGATAGCGTCGCGGCGGCTTTGCTCGCGGCGGGGCTCAACGAGTGTCGTGATACCGCGGTGAAAGAGGTGCCACGTGGTCCGTTTTGTTTGATGGGGATCTGTTACGACTGCCTGGTCATGATTGATGATCAACCGAATCAACAAGGCTGCATGATCCCCGTGCGCAGTGGTATGAAAATCGAACGTCAACAAGGTGCGCGCGAGGTGCTGGCATGATCACCACACTTCAATGTGAATTATTAGTCGTGGGTGCAGGGCCTGCCGGTTTAGCGGCGGCGACTACCGCCGCGCAACAAGGTATCTCGACGATAGTGCTAGACGAACAGGCTGCCCCAGGTGGGCAGATCTATCGGGCAATCACCTCAACGCCAATCCGTCAACGTAAGATTTTGGGCGATGATTATTGGCATGGTGAATCTTTGCTAGAGCCCTTCAAACAATCTGGGGCGCAGTACATTCCGGGCGCGACGGTTTGGGCCGTGGCGCAGATGACGGTGGCTGATGCTACGCAGGGCTTCGAAGTCGGTTATTCGGTGGCGGGCGAAGCACGTATGTTGCACGCCAAGCAGATTGTGTTGGCCACAGGTGCGCAAGAGCGTCCGTTTCCGATCCCGGGTTGGACGCTGCCCGGCGTGATCACAGCGGGGGCTGCTCAAATTTTGCTGAAGTCGTCGGGGATCGTACCCGGCAAGGGTACGGTCTTGGCCGGTTGTGGCCCTCTGTTGTATCTCATTGCTTGGCAATATTTAAATGCAGGGATTAAGGTCGATGCGTTGCTCGACACCACCCCGCCTGGTCGCTTGGGCAAAGCCTTACGCCACGCTTGGGGGTTTTTAACTTCGCCCTATCTGGTTAAAGGCTTAAAGCTTTTGCGTGAGGTAAAAGCGCAGGTTCGCATCGTGAAAGGCGTGACAGCACTTGAAGCGCTGGCCGGTCATGCCCCCAATGATCAAGCCTTGCAAAGCGTTCGTTTTACTGCGGGCGGTCGCACCGAAACCTTGGCAGCTTCGCAACTACTCTTGCACCAAGGTGTGATCCCCAACATCAATCTTGCGCAAGCAGTTGGTGTCGAACAACAATGGAATGAGTTGCTCTTGTGCTGGGAGCCAAAGGTGGATGCTTGGGGCGGTACCAACGTGGCTGCCGTCAGCATTGCGGGTGATGGCGGTGGTATTGCGGGTGCCTTAGCGGCTGAGCAGCGTGGTCGTTTATCGGCATTACAGGTTGCCCATCAGCTTGGCAAAATTACCGCGGCACAACGTGACGCCGCAAGCGCTGGGCCGCGCGCCGCGTTAACGCGTGCAGTACAGGGGCGCGAGTTTTTCGACACGCTCTATCAGGCGCCCGAGCAGTTTCGGTTGCCCACGGGTGACACGATTGTGTGCCGTTGTGAAGAGATCACTGCTGCGCAGGTACGCGAAACCGTCAGTCTGGGCTGCCCTGGCCCGAACCAGATGAAATCTTTTTTACGCTGTGGCATGGGCCCGTGTCAGGGTCGTTTTTGTAGCGTTACGGTCACTGAGCTCATTGCACAAGAGCGCAAGGTCACTGCGCAAGAGGTGGGTCATTATCGGTTGCGCTTTCCAACCAAGCCGTTAACTCTAGGTGAGTTGGCGGCCTTGCCACAAACTGATGATTCTAAAAAAGCGGTGATTCGCTTAAAGAAGCCCGTGTAGCCCTTGGGGAAACATTGCGATGACTGATCGTGCGCACTCCGCTGATCCTACGCATTTTGCCCCCGTCATTATTATTGGCGGGGGTTTACACGGCAGTTCAACCGCCTTGCATTTGGCGCGCGCAGGCGTGCATGCGCTGGTGCTTGAAAAAAACTACATTGCTCGTCATGCATCGGGCGTCAACGCAGGCGGTGTACGCACGCTTAGTCGGCATTTGGCTGAGGTACCGTTATCGCTGGCTTCGCGTGAGATCTGGTTAAAGATCAAAGACTGGGTCGATGATGATTGCGGCTTCGATCAAAACGGCCAAATGCGGGTTGCTGAAGATGAGGTAGACGTCGCGACCTTGCGTACGCGACTACAAACCATGCACGAGCATGGCTACACCCACGAAGAATGGATACACGCGGACGAGGTACGTTCGATTGTGCCGGCGATTACGCCCAGTATTCAAGGTGGGCTCATTGTGCGTGGCGATGGTTCGGCCGACCCCTACCGCACGACGCGCGCCTTCAGATTTAAAGCACAAAGCTTAGGCGCGCGGGTGATCGAGGGGATACAAGTCCACCAGCTGCAGCGCAGGGCGGGTCAGTGGCAGGTTCAGACAGATCAAGGTCTTTTTACCGCACCGATTTTGGTGAACTGTGCGGGTGCTTGGGCCGATAAAATCGCGGCACAAATGGGTGAGCCTGTACCGCTTGAGCCAGTGGGCCCGATGATGCTGGTCACCACGCGCATGCCGCATTTTTTAGATCCGGTCGTGTTGGGTACAGGCAGACCGCTCTCGTTTAAGCAACGCGCGAACGGCACGGTACTGATTGGTGGCGGTCGCCTGGCCTATGTTGATCGCGAGCGCGACTGGAGTGAACTTGACTTCAGGCAGTTGGCGCAAGGTGCGCGCACGGTGTGTGATTTGTTTCCGCATATGAAAAATTCAGTGATCAGCCGCGGTTGGGCCGGTATCGAAGCCCAGATGCCAGATGGGATTCCGGTGATTGGCCCAAGCAGTACTGAACAAGACCTGTATCATGCCTTTGGGTTCTCGGCGCACGGGTTTCAGTTGGGGCCGATTGTCGGTAAGATCACCGCCGATTTAATTACAACGGGTCAAACGGCTTTACCCATTACCCCTTTTTCGATCGCGCGCTTTCATGCGGGCGCACCCTCACCTACACAGGAGCTTTTTCATGGCTAACATTACTCGTCTAGATTCAAACGAACGCCTCAGCCGCGTGGTCATTCACGGCGACACGATTTATGTGGCGGGTATCACTGCAAGCGTCAAAGGCGACATCGTGGCGCAAACGCGCGATGTGTTTAGCAAGATTGATGGCTATCTTGCCGCTGCCGGTTCAGACAAACATCATCTGCTTACGGTACAAATCTGGCTGAAAGACATCACCGCTGACTTTGCTGGGATGAACAGTGTCTGGGCTGAGTGGGCACCTAAAGATGCGTTACCCACACGCGCAACCGGCGAGGTCAAACTGGCAGCGCCTGACTTGTTGGTTGAAGTGATTGTTTCTGCTGCAAAAAAATAAGCATGGCTAATGTTGCGGTCATCGGTGCCGGCCCGGCTGGCCTGATGGCAGCTGAAGTGCTTGCGCAAGCGGGTCATACGGTGCAAGTGTTTGAAGCCAAGCCTTCGGCGGGCCGCAAGTTTTTGATGGCGGGTCGTGGCGGGCTAAACATCACGCACTCTGAGCCTGTCGAGCGTTTCAATGCGCGCTATGGCGCGCGTGCGCCTGAGTTTGCTGCGATGTTGGCGGGGTTGAATGCCACCGCGCTGCGTGAATGGGTGCAGGGCTTAGGGATTGAAACGTTTGTTGGTTCATCGGGTCGAGTGTTTCCGGCCGAGATGAAAGCGGCGCCGTTGTTGCGGGCTTGGATGCAGCGATTGCGCAAACAAAATGTGCAGTTTTTGATGCGTCATCGTTGGTTGGGGTTCGCAACAGAGCAGACTTCAGAAACGCAGAGTTTTGACGGCGCACGGTTAGCGTCACAGCAGTCAGCGGCAGAGGGATCAGAAGCACAAACTCCAAAAAGTCAGACCTCACACACGCAGACGTTAAACAAACAAACGTTGTGTTTTGAATCGCCGAAAGGCGAGGTGGTCGTTACGCCTGATGCGGTCGTTCTTGCTTTGGGCGGCGGCAGTTGGGCACGCCTAGGCTCTGATGGCGCCTGGTGGCCGTTGTTGCAACAACTAGGCGTGCAGCTTGCGCCGTTGCTGCCAAGCAATGGTGGCTTCGAAACAAAGTGGTCACAGCACTTTATCGATCAGTGTGCGGGCCAGCCGCTTAAGACTGCTGAGTTTTGGCTGACGACCACGCCTGCAAAGGCAACCAAAGGTCGCGGCAGAAGTGCGAAAGCCGCAGCCACACAAGCGGCGGCCGTGCACACTGCACACTTGCGTGGTGAATGCCTGATCACTGAACACGGCTTAGAGGGCGGCGCCATCTATACCCTTTCGGCTGCTTTGCGCGATGAAATCCTGCGCAACGGGCAAGTCACGCTATACGTTGATTTATTACCCGATTACACCGCCGAAAAAGTCTTGACTGAAGTTTCGCACCCACGGGGTACGCGCTCACTTTCATCACATCTTCGTTCACGTTTAGGTGTGCACGGTGTCAAAGCTGGATTACTGCGCGAATGCTTATCGGCTGAAACGTTTAAGGACGCGGCGCAACTCGCCGCCGGTATGAAAGCCCTGCCAATTGTCTTAACCGCGTGCCGCCCAATCGACGAGGCCATCAGCACCGCAGGTGGTGTGCAGTTTGAAGGTCTTACCCAGCAACTGATGATTAAAAATTTACCAGGCGTGTTTTGCGCCGGTGAAATGCTTGACTGGGAAGCCCCAACTGGCGGGTATCTCATTAACGGGGTGATGGCATCGGGTAAAGCGGCAGCGGTTGGGGTGAATGAGTGGTTGAGTAACTAGGCGCTACTTTTTGTTTTGCGCTTGGATGCTGTCGCTAGATTCTGATTTGCCCACGCCAAGGCGCTGTCTAGTTTCTTTGCAGTTGAAGGCTGGTGCAGCCATCGTTCGTTGTCTGGGATGATTGTTACCGTTCGAATGACCCAAACGCCGGGTTCGGGGTTTTCGACTAATACCTTTCGCCCAGCGAACTCTTTACCGAGTGAGATCTGACCACTCGTCCCAATTGACTTAACGATTTGTTGTTCTGCTGGGAGTGCATCCATGTCGCGTCTCTTTATTTTCATGCTGCATGATTGCATGAAATTAAGACTAAACCATTTTATGTGTGGCGATTGAGCCTATATTTTTTGAGTGATTTGTGCAAAAGTAACGCTTGATCCCTTTTCGCCAAACTCTCCTTACGCCGACCCTATCATGAGCCTTCTCAGCCCTGACGAACTTGCTGCCCTAATCCCTGCCGAGTCATCGATTTTTCCGGCGCCAATTCCGGTTCAGTGCGTTTCAAGTGATGAGTTTTTGCCTGGTGCGCAAACGCCCAAGCAAAAAGAATATGAGGCGCGGGTGAAGGCACTGGGTGCCGAGCTTGCAAAAAAACAAGGCCTGACGCGCCGCAAGTTTTTAAAATCAGCCTCTGGGATGGCCGCCGCGTTTTTGGCGATGAATGATACCTACGGCCCAGTATTTGGTGTGTCGCGTGCAGAGGCCGCCACGCCTGAGATGGCGAATGAACGTGCCCAGTCGTTGTCTGGGCAGTTCATCATGGATATGCATACGCACTTTTTGCGTGATGACACCAGTCTTGAGGGCTTTGCGCGCAGTCGCGAGGCGGTGGGTAAGGCAGGCTGGAATCCGGCCTTGGTAGACAAACCCCAAACGCTTGAAGACCTTAAGTTTGCCAACTACCTAAAAGAAATATTTTTGGATAGCGATACCAAGGTGGCGTGCATCAGCGGCGCACCGTCTGAAAAAGTCTCAGATTGGTTTTTAACTAACGACATGAAAAATCAGGCGCGTGCCACCATCAATTCAATCGCAGGCTCAAAGCGCGCCTTTGCGCACGCCATCTTTACCCCAGGCTACGCTGGTTGGATGGATGAGATCGATCGCGCCATTGAAGTGCTTAAGCCAGACTCATTTAAAGGCTACACGATTGGCGACAACACCAACAAGCAGTTGTCTGTGCACCCTTGGCGTTTAGATGACGAAAAGCTGGTTTACCCCGCGTACGAAAAGTTTGCCAAAGCTGGGCTTAAAAACGTGTGCATTCACAAAGGTTTGTTTCCACCCTCGGTCGAAAAGAGTTTTCCAAACCTCTTGCAATACGCCAAGGTTGATGACGTTGCCAAGGCCGCAAAAGATTGGCCACAATTAAATTTCATCATCTATCACGGTGGCTATCGCTATAGCGGTGGTGGTGGCGCACAGGGCGCTTGGGAACAGTTTGAAAAAACAGGCCGCATCGACTGGGTCAGTGATTTAGCAGATATCCCTGGCAAGTACGGTGTCAACAATGTGTACGCCGATGTTGGGCAATTGTTTGCACAGTCTACGATTGCTGATCCCCGCGTGTCGGCTGTGATGATGGGTCAGTTGATCGCAGGCTTGGGTGCCGATCACGTGTGTTGGGGCACTGATGCCATCTGGACTGGTGCACCGCAATGGCAAATCGAAGCGCTACGTCGCCTCGAGATCCCCGAAGACCTACAAAAGCGCTATAGCTTGAAGCCCTTAGGCCCCGCCGATGGGCCGATTAAGCGAGCCATTTTTGGTGAGAACAACGCACGCTTGTACAACTTTACGCCAGCCCAACGTGCCGCTGTTAGCGCCGATAAGATCGCCAGTGGTAAAGCAATTTACGACCGTCACGGTGACGGGCGTACCAACATGGCGTATGGCTATGTCAACCGCGGTGTTGTCTGAGCGCGTGAGCTAAGTGGTAGCTACTGGGTTAACTTGGTAGTTGAGTGGCCAGTGGTTGCCCTTTTTGCTTTGCAGTTGCAGTTGTTCTTTGCGGTTGCAACTGTTTGATGTGATGTTTGCGATTGGGACTAGTCAGGTTCAGCAGTCAGCAAGTGCTGCTGAATCTGTTCGATTGCTTTAGTAATCTCGCTGAGTGCAAGATCTGAGCGCGCTTTATCCATGCGAGTGGTTAGCGTTGACACGCTGATACCCGCAATCGGCACATTGTTCTTATCCCTTAAGGGCACGGCAATCGAACGCACACCCGGTAGTTCAATCACGTCACTGATCACAAAGCCGCGCTGGCGTGCCCGTGCGATCGTTTTGCGCGCATTGGCTTCAGAGTAATTTGGATATTTTTCGCGACAGCGCTCGGCGTTGACTTTAAAGATACGTTCGATCTCGTTGTCATCTAAAAAACTCATAATGGCCAAGGCGCCACCGCCAACGTTCAGGGGGCGTCGTTTGCCAACCTCAAGCACAAAGACCTTGATCGGAAACGCGCCTTCAGCACGATCAATACACACCCCATCAAAGCCAGCGCGCACGGTCAGCGACACGGTGTCCCCCGTAGCTTGTGCGATTTGTTGCAGGTGAGGGTGACACAGATCGCGAATATTGGTGCGTGGGCTGGCGGCCAGCCCCATTTCGTAAATGGCGCTGCCTAAAAAATATCGCTTGGTGCTTTCGTCTTGCCGGATCAGGCCTTCAGAGACCAAACCTTGCAGGATCCGGTGCGCGGTGGGACGCTCGATGGCGACCTCGGTGCACAGGTCAATGAGGCGCGCGCCAATGCGGTTGCGCGCTGACACCCCGCGCAGCAGGGCTGCAACACGCTGCACAACTTGCGTACCTGATTTGGTGGCGGCACTAGGGATTGTCATACCCCATTATTCCACATCTTGGTCATGCTAACCACATAGTCGTACAAGTGCCGTGCGCTACGGTCATAAAGCCGCGCGAAAGCGAGCACTCGTCGCCACTTAAATGATGCGGTCGTGAATCTGATACGTGCTGTGCACCCGCCTTATTCTCACAATGCCTCGCAAAATGCGAGCGTATGTAAAAACGCTGTTGTCTACACAACATGGTTTTGTTACAACGATTTTGTAAAGTTGAGACTATTTTTTCGATCCATAGTCTATCCCGCGATCTTGCGCTTCGCACGCATTTATCCTTTCGTTATTGCCGGCTTTCCTAGTAGCAATCCTCGTGTCAGAAACCTTTTTAATTTTTGTTCAGTTGGCGCTTGTTGCGCTCTGCTGGCTTGTGGAACACTATTTTCCTTGTGTCACGAACCGAGGCGACTCGTTGCGCAGGCTCTTGTCGATATTTGCGGTCTGGATTTCCGCGTTAGGCGCTGTGGCGCTTTGCCAAGCCTATTTATTTCAACCTTTGATCAACTGGCTGGCGCCTCTACAGGTCTTGAGCCTCTCGCGGTTGCCAATCCCCGACGAGGTTGGATTCGTCTTAAGCCTGCTGTTACTTGACCTCTTTCAGTACCTCATTCATTGGGCCTCACACAAGATGCCGCCGATCTGGGTTCTACATAGCGTGCATCACACTGACAAACACGTGACGGCAGCGACCGGGTTGTTACATCACCCCTTCGAGAGTGTGTTCAATTTTATTGTGACGGTCTGCTTTTTGATTTTGTTCGGGATATCTCTTCAAGTCATCGTTGCCTATAGTCTGTTATCGACTTTTCACAATTTGCTGGTGCATGCAAACGTCAAGATCCCTGCGAGGGTCGATCGCGTTTTGCGGTGGTTCATTGTGACGCCAGATATGCACCGGACGCATCACTCTGTGAGGCCTACTGAAGGCAATTCAAATTTCGGGCAACTATTTCCGTATTGGGATTGGCTATTTAGTACATACTTAGCGAAGCCGTCAAAGCCCGTTGGGCAGCTACGAATGGGGTTACCTGAAACTACACAGGCAAGGCGGTTTGGTCCGTTTGAATTATTAACTCAACCTTTCTACAAAGATGTTTTACCAAACAGTAACTTGCAAAAATGAAAATAAATAAATTGAGTGATGCCCTACGGAATTACGTGGGGATACTGCTGTTTTTAACGGGTATTCTTGTCATCGCACCAGCGCGAGCGGGGCTGGTTACTTTTAATTACACTTTACCGACCGGTACGGTCAATCAGTCGTATTCTTTCGACTTGAGTACCCTGGCTAAAGCGGTCGAGTCCAATACGACCTTGTTCGGCAATTGCGCCGGATGCGGTACTTTGCCGACTGGGCTTTCGTTTACCAACCTGACGCACACAATTTTTGGTACCCCAACAGTAACGGGAAGTTTTTCAAACGTGTTTACCGTAGCTGGATCTAACGGAATGCCGAATTATTGGTACAGACTTTCGTTTAATTTTATTGCTGCGACTAGTTCTGGTGGCGACTCAGGTCCACCGGCTCCTCCCCCAGGTTCATCAGGTACTACAGTATCCGCAAGCAATTTAGCGAGTGGCACTGTCTTTGACGGTGGTAGGCTTTCGGTTCCGAGTGGCGGGAACTCCGCGAGCTCATTCGTTGTGGCTGGTGGTGGTGCCACGATCGTTACTCCGCCCAGTGGCACGGGCACACTTTCCGGGGCGATTGCTGGCTCAGGCTCTGTAACG
Source organism: uncultured Alcaligenaceae bacterium (assembly GCA_937897265.1). Classification (GTDB taxonomy): domain Bacteria; phylum Pseudomonadota; class Gammaproteobacteria; order Burkholderiales; family Burkholderiaceae_B; genus Zwartia. The sequence continues at coordinate 6,404 of CALCPT010000664.1, read as the reverse complement.
ATCGCTAGCGGTGCTAGCTCATCCTCCACGTGCACGTCTTGTACCAGTAGCATCATCAGCAGCGCTGCAACTGGTGGCTTTTCGACTGGTGGAACAGGCGGGTTTGCTCCTAGTGGAGCAGGTGGGTTTTCATCAGGAAATTTCAGCTCTTTTAAAACTCCCTCGGGGATGATTCTTCCCATCACTCCAACCCCCGATCCCACCGGCGTTATCCTGTCCGGTCCCAATACTTACAGCGGTGGCACGACGGTTGCGTCGGGCACTTTGCAAGTGAGCGGTGCATCGCCCACCGGTTCAGGTGATGTCACGGTTAATAGCGGCGGCATGCTGATGGGTACGGGTACGATTGCGGGCAACCTAAATATTAATGGCATTCTGAAGCCTGGTAATTCACCAGGGTATTTGGCCGTGGGTGCGAACGTCACGATGGCAAGCGGTAGCTTATATGTCCAGGACATCGCAGGATTAGCCCAAGCGACTAGCTCGACTCCGTTAGGCTCCGCTGGGTATTATTCGTTTTTAAACGGTACAGCTGGTCAATTTGTGATTAGCCCAACCGCATTGCTTTACCCGAGGTTGGCAAACTTGTTTAGCCTTGGTGAACCTGGTTATGGCAGCAGTATCTTTGTACCTGAGCTTGGCAATCGTTTCCGTATGGTGACGGCAGGTGGTGGTGTTGTCGGCCGCTTTGCTGCTGTGATTCAGCCAGCACAGCTTAGCGCTGGCACGCAACTGATTGCGTTTTACAACGTTAATAATAGCAATAGTATTGATCTAGCCACCGTGCCAACTTCTTATGCAAACACGCTTTCTGCCGAGAGTAGTAACGCCAAGTCAGTCGCAAGTGTCTTGGATCAGCTGTTAGGTGTGAATCAACTAAATACGGCAACGGCTGCCCAAGATCAATTGCTCTATGCTGCCGCTGGGCAAACGGCCGCAGGCTTACCTGCTTTTGCGAAAGCTTTGTCGGGCGAGGTTCATGCGGCCTCGGCGGCTGTCTTGCCGCAAGCTGCGCAGCGACTACAGCAATCAGTGTTGGCGCGCTTGAGCGACAACCCGACGATGCCATATCAAATCAGCCCGGCTTTGAACACCGCTATGTCGAATGGGTTGGTCACGGCGAGTAATCCGTTGGGGGTTCCTACAGCTGCAGTGAGCTCAAACCCAATGGTCAACCCCAATGCGTCCGGGATGACTAGTGCCAGTGCTGCCAACGGCAAGGCTTGGGCCGAAATCACTTACCAGCGCAGCGATCGAGGTGGTGATAGCAAGGCAAGTGGGTATAACAGTAATCTGTATCAAGCCGTTTTTGGTGTAGATACGTACTCAGATGCTGAGCTTGGATTAAAACTTGGCGCTGGCTTAGCCTTATCGAATACCTTTGTTGCGGCCAGCGGCGGTAATAGCACTATTCAACAGGGTTCAGTCTTTTTGTACGGCAAGATGCCGATCATGCAAGACTATGTGCTCGATGCAATGGCGAGCTTTGGCTTGAGTTCAACCGACCTGTCGCGTAGCGATATCACTGGAATAAGTGGTGGTTTTAAAAATAAAGCTGTGATGGGCAATGATTGGCTTGTAAGTTTAGGCGTCAGTAGGCCATTTGAATACAGCGATCTGCGCGTAACGCCTTATCTGCGTCTTACCTACCAGTCTGTGACACAGTCAGGTTACAACGAGGGTGGTACGGCTGCTGCGCTTGATGTTGGGCGCTATTCAAGCAACGGAGTCCGTGGTGTGGCGGGTGTTGCGGTGGGCTCATTAAACAAAGATCCGCTGAAGGACGACTACACATATCGAGTAAACCTAGCTGTTGGTGCCGACTCACAAGGGCTGTTGAATCCAACGTTGAATACGACTCTTGGAGGGTATTCAGCCAACGTGGGTACACCGACTGCTGGTGCGGCTTTTGTGCAGTTCGGTCTGTACGGTACGATGAAACTCTCAGACAATGCTTATGCCTACGCGGGTGTATCGACTGAGGCTCGAAGTGGGCAAACGCTCTACGGTGGCAGCGCTGGATTCAGGTTCGCGTTTTAGCTACTTTAGCCGCGTGGCGTTCGATTAATGGTCTTATTAGCCACATAGTCGTACAAGTTCCCCTAAATCCGTCAGCTGGTCAAGCGCCCAGATTTGTTTGGCCACCACTGCAGCTTGCGTCGCGCCAAGCACGGGCTCAGCATTGCCTAAAAACTTTTTCTCAAGGTCTTTATCTGAGATTGGGTTGGCGACCGTGCCCGTAGCGTGCTCGATCTTGGCCTCAACGAACGCGCCTGACTGTGTGGTGATCTTGGCAATGGCCTGATCAAGCCGCAGGTTGTCTGAAGCCTTGATCTGCACGCGTTTGCGTAGGGCTTGCACTGCCGGGTCGCGCGCCCGTTCGTTTGAAAATTGCACAATGCCGCCCGCTTGATCAATGAAGGCTACGGCCCCGGCATGGTTGGCGCTGAACTTAGACATCAACCCTGACCCCGGCGCATCGACGCCAGTAATTCGGATGACATCTGGGTGCACAGTGATCTCGAGTGTCGCGACGTCTGACGCTTTTATGTTTGCCTGACGCGACACGCCAATTGCCGCATCGATCAGCGGGTGAAGCACCACACCACACGCATAGGGCTTATAGCCGTTGCCGGTGATCAGCCAAGATTTACCTAGGTCGGCCGTCAAGGCGGGCAGGTTTTGTGTGCTGCTGTAAATGCGCACAAAGCCTAAGCTGCCATCCAAAATTTCAGCCGAGCTGTTAAAGCCGTTTGACGCCAGCATTGAAGCCAGGACGCCGTGATAAGCAGACTTACCCGCATGCAGCGACTTACAGTCACTGCCGCGATTTTGTTGCATGCCAGCAGCTTGCGTACAACCAATGCCAAGTGCATAAATCGTTTGTTGTGCATCAAGCCCAAGCAACTTGGCTGAGCCCGCACTAGCGGCTACCGTGCCCAAGGTGCCGGTTAAATGCCAGCCGCCATGGTGATGCCTGGGCATGGCCTGGCCCGTACGAATGCCCGCCTCAAATGCCGCAACCATAGCGAGCATCAGTGCTTTGCCTGACGCTTTGCGCGCCTCGCCCAGCGCAAAGAGGGCTGGTAAGGTTGCCGTGCTGGTGTGCAAAATCACTCCACCCAAGTGTGTATCGTCAAAGTCCAGCACATGTCCCATTTGGCCGTTGGCCACGGCGGCATCCAGCAAACTCAGCTTTAGGCCGCCCTTTTGCCCAAATACTGTGGCCGCGGCAAACGAACCCATCTGTTTAAACGTCGAGATCAAAATTTGCGGGGTCGGGTGTTGGCTGCCGGCCAGGGCGCAACCCATCCAGTCTAAGACGGCCCGCTTGGCTTCGTGAAGCGCTGGCGCTGAAACATCTTCGTACTTAAAGCCTGACAGAAACTCACCGAGTTGTTTGGTCACCCCTAAGCCTAAATTTGCGGCGCCGTAGGCGGCCGTGGGGGGCGCGGTCGTTGCCGTTGCACCAGCGCTCGCTGACCCAGTCGAGGTCGCAGCCTGACCGCTCACACCCTGCGCCCCACTATGCCCCTGCGCCAGAAGCCCGGCCGTCACGGCGAAACCTGTTTGAAGTAATGCTCTGCGTTTGTTGCTCATGCTGAGTCCTTGGTGAATGATGCACTTAGTGTAAGTCGCGCGAGGCCTGTGGCGGGCTCAAGCGCGTCGCCTATCGGTGTTGCACCGCAGCGTTACTTGAGTGCCTTCGTGGCGAGCGAGAGCTGCATAAAAGTGCTGAAGCCGTACGGCTAAAATGCGCAGCACGCACCCTTTTAAATGATTCAAGTCGCACTTAGCTGATATGTTTGACACCACCTCACTTGCGCATTTGCCCAAACCCGCTCAGTACGAGGCGCTGGCGACGCAAGCGCATGCCCTGATGGCGGGCGAGCACAACCTGATCGCCAATGCTGCCAATTTGTCGGCGCTCGTGATGAGCTCTTTGCCTGATCTGAACTGGGCCGGCTTTTATTTGTATGACGGCACTGAGCTCGTGCTTGGGCCGTTTCAGGGCAAGCCTGCTTGTTTGCGTATCGCGCTTAACCGCGGCGTGTGTGGCAAAGCAGCGAGCACGGGTCAAACGCAGTTGGTACCTGATGTGCACGCGTTCCCGGGTCATATTGCCTGTGATGCCGCTTCCCGCTCTGAGTTGGTGGTACCGTTAATGCGTGGTTCTAAGTTGCTTGGCGTCTGGGATGTTGATAGCCCGGTTCTGAATCGTTTTGATGCGATTGACCAAGCGGGCATGCAAGCCTTGTGTAAAATTTTTCTTTCTTCACTGTTGCCGGAATAGACTCTCTTATGAGCACACCCAACGCTTTAGACTTTGATTATGTCATCGTAGGTGCAGGCTCGGCCGGTTGCCTGCTGGCTAATCGTCTGTCGGCTGATTCGTCCAAACGCGTCTTGCTGCTTGAGGCAGGCGGGCCCGATAACTGGCATTGGATCCACATCCCTGTGGGCTATTTGTATTGCATCGGCAATCCGCGCACAGACTGGTGTTACAAAACCAAGGCTGATCCAGGGTTGAATAGTCGGCAATTAGGTTACCCACGTGGTCGCGTGCTGGGTGGTTGCTCATCGATTAACGGCATGATTTACATGCGTGGCCAGCGCGCTGATTACGATGGCTGGGCTGCGCTTGGCAACACGGGTTGGGGTTGGGATGACCTATTGCCTTTATATAAAGGCATGGAGAATCACCACGCTGGTGCGAGCGAGTTTCATGGTGCGGGCGGCGAGTGGAATGTCGAACGCGTACGTTTGTCGTGGGAGATCCTCGATTCGTTTCGCGAGGCGGCCGCGCAGGCAGGCATCCAACCCGTCAATGACTTTAATTCGGGTGATAACGAAGGTAGCGATTACTTTGAAGTGAATCAGCGCGAAGGTTGGCGTTGGAACACCTCTAAAGCGTTTTTGCGCCCAATCAAACACCGTCGCAACTTGACCGTGTTGACGCACGCCCACACCACGCGTTTAGTGTTTGAAGGCAAGCGAGTGACAGGTGTTGAGTTTTTGAAAGACGGGCACAAGCAAATCGCACGTGCGCACACCGAAGTGGTGATGGCTGCCGGTTCAATCGGCACGCCACAAATCATGCAGGCTTCAGGTTTAGGCGCAACAAGTTTGCTGGCGCCGCTGGGGATTCAAACCGTGCACGAATTGCCGGGCGTTGGGCAAAACCTGCAAGACCATTTGCAGTTACGCATGATCTATCGCGTAGAAGGTACGCGTACCTTAAACACCATCGTGAACTCATTGTGGGGTAAGGCAATGATTGGGCTTGAGTACGCACTGACGCGGCGTGGCCCCATGAGCATGGCGCCTTCGCAATTAGGTGTGTTTGCAAAGTCAGATCCACAACAAACACGCGCAAACGTTGAATACCACGTGCAGCCTTTATCGCTTGAAAAATTTGGCGAGCCCTTGCATAGTTTTCCGGCGTTTACCGCATCGATTTGTAACGTGCGCCCCACTAGCCGCGGTCACGTCAATATCGTGTCGCCCGATACCGCGCAGGCGCCCGAGATTTTGTGTAACTACCTATCAACGGCCGAAGATCGCCGTGTGGCCGCTGACAGCATTCGCTTAACGCGCCGCATCGTTGGTCAGTCTGCGTTAGCGCGCTTTAATCCTCAAGAAATCAAGCCAGGTATCACTGACGATAGCGAAGAGTCGTTGGCGCGTGCAGCAGGCGAGATTGGCACTACGATTTTTCACCCAGTGGGTACCTGCAAAATGGGTCAAGACTCGATGGCGGTGGTTGACGCAAACTTGCGTGTGCATGGTGTGCAAGGCCTGCGCGTGGCGGATGCCTCGATTATGCCAACGATTACATCGGGCAATACCAACTCGCCCACGCTGGTGATTGCAGAGAAAGCCGCAAAAATGATGTTGAGCGGGGCTTAGCGCGCTACAAGTCGTATCGAAGCGTTAGCGCTTAAGATGCGCAGCGTGCATGAGCACTTAGCACTTAGCGCTTACCGCGCCAAGATCTGTACCGGCTCTTGCAGCGTTTTGATTTCGCAATCCACCTCAAGTGCTTTACGCTCGAGCACCACAAAGTCACCTTGCTGTTGCGCTAACAAGGGGTGATGCCAGGTGCCCGGATTAAAGCTCACACCGCACGACCCATCTAGCCAAAACGCGGCCAAGCTTGACTCAAGCGGTTGCCTGCCTTGAAACGCTGGATCGCCTAAGGCAACCACCACCACAAACGGTACACCTGCAAGTGGGATAAACGACTGGCTGCCCAAGACGTGGCGCTCAAGTTCACGTGCCACAAACGGTAGGGGGTTGGCTTGCGCCCGATACAGATTCAAACTGGCCTGGCCGCCTGCTTGCGCAAGGTCGGGATCCGGCAGGGCGATTTTTTCGCTCGTACCCGCATTGATGAACAGACC
>CALCPT010000663.1 GCA_937897265.1 uncultured Alcaligenaceae bacterium | reverse complement strand
GCTGCCGAGCAGTACCAGTACATCCTGCGCGACGAATCCATGCACTGCAACTTTGGCATCGACCTGATCAACACCATCAAACTCGAAAATCCTCAGCTCTGGACGCCTGCCTTTCGCGAAGAGATTCGTGGGTTGTTCGCTAAAGCCGTTGATCTTGAATACGCCTATGCTGAAGACACCATGCCTCGCGGTGTACTTGGCCTGAATGCGCCGATGTTCAAGTCATATCTCAGATTTATTGCTAATCGTCGTTGCCAGCAGATCGGCATCGAGCCGCTATTCGCGCAAGAAGAAAACCCCTTCCCGTGGATGGCAGAAATGATCGATTTAAAGAAAGAACGTAACTTTTTTGAAACACGTGTCATTGAATATCAAACTGGCGGTGCCCTTAACTGGGAATAATCCGCAAGTTTGCACTCAAGACGCTGCAGTACTTTCCAGAAGGCGGCGACAACCGCCCTCTGGTGCCATTTGAATTGGTTCGTGCCCGTTAGGCGAGAGGCAGTTCAAATGGCTGTGCCGGATTCATTAGCACAAACCGCTTTGCTACCGATCTTTGGTAGTGGCTTGTGCCGATGAATAACTCGGGCGAAACGAAATCCCATGGTGGGATCAGTCAAGCACGGGTTTAACGTTTGGGACCCTGAACTAAGGAGTATTACCATGGCAACAGCCAAAAAAGCAGCAAAGAAAGCCCCTGCCAAGAAAGCCGCAGCTAAGAAAAAGCCAGCAGCTAAAAAGGCAGTTAAAGCAGTCAAGAAAGTTGTAGCCGCAGCTAAGAAAGTCGTTAAAAAAGCTGTCAAGAAAGTAGCAAAAAAAGTAGCAGCTAAGAAGCCAGCAGCTAAAAAAGTAGCGGCTAAAAAGCCAGCAGCTAAAAAAGCAGCGGCCAAAAAGCCAGCAGCTAAAAAAGCGGTAAAGAAAGTGGCAAAAAAAGCAGCTCCTAAAAAAGCAGCAAAAAAGCCAGCAGCAAAAAAAAAATAGTTAAAAAGCCAGCAGCTAAAAAGCCGGCAGCCGCTGCCCCCTCGACAGCAGCAGCACCAGGTGCCAAAACCGCCCTGAATCCTGCAGCGTCGTGGCCATTTCCTACGGGTGGCCGTCCCTGAGCTTAATAGCGAAGGTTTAGTAAGATCAAACCGTCCGGTTCTCCGGACGGTTTTTTTATACCCAGCCTCTTGCGAACACCTTGCGCAACCACCCCCAGAAGCTGCGATAATGACAACGAGGCGTCGCCTCTTGTTTGTCAGCCCTCTCGTGCTCGGCACGAGGCATTTACCGGAGTTGCCACATGCTTGGCGAAATCCTACGTTTTCTACTCGAAATTATTTTTTCTCTTTTAGGTGCTGCCCTACTGGCAAGAGCCTGGATCTACGCAGTCAAACTGCATCCCTTTAATCCAATGTCGCAAGCAATACATCAAGCGACTAACTGGTTGGTGCAACCGCTACGAAGCATCGTCCCTTCGGGCAAAGGCTTCGATGGCGCCAGCTTGGTCGGGGCGTATTTGATTGCAGTCGTTTTTCTATCTTTGTTATGGCTGGCCTCCACTGGAAGCATGCTCAGCCCAAAGTTAATCCCGGGCCTACTCATCGCGGCCTTGGTGACCGTTGCCCGCTGGGCGTTGAACCTGATCGTCTGGCTCACGCTCATCCAAGCCGTTCTGTCATGGATTAATCCGCTAGCGCCGATCATGCCCGTATTACGCACCTTAACAGCCCCCCTACTTGAGCCGATTAAGCGCATCATGCCTAACCTAGGCGGGCTTGATCTCTCGGCTATCGTCTTATTAGTCTTGGCTCAAATCGCCATGATGGTCTTAAACCGCATCAGCTTTTCATTGATCGGAATTTAACGGTGCGGGCAAATTTGCCAACAACACCCAGGGCGCTTACGCCAACCCGTGAGCGAGCGCTACAGTTACTCACACTTTTAACAAGTGCGTTGATTCTGTGGGGTTCTGTCGTCCCACTCGGCCATAGTCAGACGTTACCCACAGCACCTCTACGCCCGACTTTAACTCCGGCGGCAAGCCCATCAACCACTCAAGTCGCGAGCCCCGCCCCGCAAGCCTCTGAGCGAAATGCTGCTGATATTGACGCGCAACAACACGACATGCAAGTGCGCTTGGCAGCGACCCAAGCCGATTTGATCAAGGCACAAAATGCCTTGAAAGAGGTCAGTACGCTTGACCCAGTCGCGCAAGCCGCCGCCAAAGAGCGCCTTGACGACCTTTTGTACCAAAGCGACGCTTACACGCAGATTATTGATAACCTCAAAAACTTACGCCGTCTAAGCGACAAGCTTGAAAATGCTCGCAAGGATAAGCTGGCCTGGAAACCCCCTTCTGGCTCGGCCCCCTGGCCACTCTCGGTTGCCGACGATTTACAGTTTGAGATCATGCGCACGCAATCGCAAATTCAATATTTGACGCAGCGACGTGCAATTATTGATGAGCAACTCTCTGAACTAAAAAAATCACGCGCCAGCGTTGAGGCTGAGCTACGCCAAGCTGCTCAAAAATCGCAGGGGCTCGCAGCGCTAAGCACCCAAAGCAACAAACTGCAAAGCGCCAACGAACGTCGCCTCATTCGCATCAATCTCGAGCTCGTCAATTTTTCGGTCGATAGCGACGCGATTCTTGTCGAGCAGCGCACAGCAACGCTTTTGTTGGCGTCTCTCAAACAAACCTGGGAGTTCTACCAGCATCGCTTTAGCTTTTCGACAGACGACTTCAACAAAATTCGTACGGGCATTGAAAAGACTATCGAACAACTCCGTCTTCAAGAACAGCAAGCTAGCACTCGTATTAATCGAACTCTTGAGCAAGCCGCGCTGGCCAAAGCTCGCCTCGATCAACTTGAAAGCACGCCCAACGTAGGTGCCGACTCGGTCGTTGCTGCGCGACGCAACTGGCGCACCGCAGATGTGCTGGCCGAGGCCTCGCTGATTGAGCGCGAAAAATATCGTGCCCAGATTGATCTCAACCTTCTTTCTCTACAGTTTTGGGAAATTCGTCAAAAACTGTATTCAAACACCGATATAGCCAGTGACCTTGGTGACATGGAGCTGCGCCAGCAAGCCCTGACAAAGCAACTTGCTCAAGGGTTGGCCTATCTGACACAAATTATTACTGATAAGGCACAAGCGGCGTTTGATCTCACAACGCAACTTCAACAAGCCACCGACCCAGCAGAAAAAGCCTTTTTAAATGGCTTGCTCGCTCCAATTTCTCAGCAAATTGATACCACGCGTAATCTGTATGTCTTGATTGGTCGCGTGCATCAATATCTGCAAATTGTGAACGCCGAACTCGACTACGCAGACACCAACAAGACCTTAGGTCAACGCTTCAAAGCTGCACGCGCAGTGGTCGTCGACCTGAGCAAAAGCATCTGGAACTACGAGCTCTTTGTCATCGACGATTCGGTCATCGTGGATGGTCGCGAGATTAAAACCAAGCGCGGCATCACAATCGGAAAAACAGCGGGCGCCATCATTATTTTGGTTTTCGGTTTTAGCCTGATCTCTGGTTTGATTCGCCGAACGCTGACTCTCGCCGTCAACAAGGCCAACCTCGGGCTAACCAAAGCGGTTGTATGGGGACGTTGGCTCACCTTGATTGCAGGCTTCACGCTTATCGTAACCGCCTTGAATCTGGTTGATATTCCGCTCAGTGCCTTTGCTTTTCTGGGTGGCGCGTTAGCAATTGGCGTTGGTTTTGGCACGCAAAATATTTTAAAAAATCTGATCAGCGGCGTCATGCTCTTGGTTGAAAAACCGATTCGCATTGGCGATCAGGTTGAAATCGATAATATATTGGGTACAGTCACCTCGATCGGTATGCGCTTTTCAACCATCCATGGCCCGCAAGGTAATGACATCCTGATACCGAATAGTGTCTTGGTTGAACAAAAACTGATCAACTGGACATATTCAACACCGAGCGCTCGCAAAGATGTGCGTGTCACGGTGGGCTATCGCTCAAACGTTGACACCGTCCGCGAGATTCTATTTGCGGCAAGCAAAGATAACCCAGACGTGCTTGGTACGCCCGCTCCACTCATCACGTTAGAAGACTTTGGCGATAACGGACTTGTCTTCAACTTGCGCTTTTGGGTCTCTCTGCAATCTGGCATCCCAGTCAACGAGATACAAAGCACATTGAGGATCAAGATCCTTAAGGCGTTTGAACAAGCCGGAGTTGAATTGCCGTTTCCGCAACGCACCTTGCTATTTGATCCAGAGAGCCCACTGGCTGTGCAACTACAACCAGGCACACCGGCGAAGCCGAGTCCACCCTAAGGACTCGTGGCCGAGCTAATAGGCCAGCTTCACCAATCATGTTTTTTGCGTTGCGCGTTTGTTGGTGCTTGTTGAGTGCGACGACTGCACATCTCACACAGCGCCGTTGGCGCCGATGTGTGAGGCTGCTCTGCTACTGACCAGACATCGGCGTGACACGCGTTGGGCCCGCGCCGCTCACGACCTGCACCCGCTGATTCATCACCAAAGGCACGTCGGCCTCTTGAGCAATCACACGTGTCTCGCCGTTATCTAAGCGAACTGTAATTTCAAGGCCATCTTTTTTGCCGACTCGGTCTTCAACAGCGTCCCCAGCTAACGCTCCCAAGATCGCACCACCTAAAACGGCCAGGGTGCGACCTGTGCCGCCGCCAACCGTGCTCCCGACCACGCCACCCACCGCACCGCCAGCAACCATACCAGCACCTGACGTGCGATCATTTTGAATTGTGATTGGGCGAACATTAACCACAGTGCCGTTGCGCACAACCTGATCGCGTTGTGCTTGCCCATAGGTATAGACGTTGGCCGAAGCGCTTGGCTTGGCGCAGCCAGACACTAAGGCTACGCTAGCGAGCAGCGCAACACCAAGCACCATGCGGACATTGAGCTTAGACACAACGCATACAACTGAATTCATAACAAACTCCAAAAAAATTTCAATACCTAGCCTGGCAAATGGCTACCGTAGTGAGCGTGCAACAATGCGTCGATTTCGACTCGCGAGGGTGCGTGGTTTTGCGGCCCGCGTGACGCGATTTTAATTGAACCCATCAAGTTGCCAAGCTTACAGGCCTCAATCCAACTCCAGCCAAGCGTCAGCGCATAGAGCAAGCCGCCTCGATGCGCATCGCCACAGCCTGTCGGATCAAGCACTGCAGCAGGGATCACTGGCGCAATATGGTGTTCTTGCCCCTCGGTGTAAAGGGTAGCGCCCCCAGCACCGCGCGTCACGACCACTGCCTGCAAAGTCTTTGCCAGTTGTGCAACTGTTTTACCGGTACGTTGCTCAACCACACTCGCTTCATAATCGTTGACTGTCAATGCCTGTGCAAGCGCGACCATTTCTAAGATGTCTTTTCCGTCGTACAACGGCATCGCTTGGCCAAGATCAAAAATAAAAGGAATCCCTTGGGCATGTAGCCGCTTAGCGTGCGCCATCATGCCTGCTTTAGAGTCAGGCGCAACAATGGCCCAGGTGGCTTGTTGCCCAGTTAAATCATTCTCAGCAGAGCGGTCCATCGCACCAGGGTGAAATGCCGTAATTTGATTATCATCAAGATCGGTCGTGATAAAGCATTGAGCGGTCAAGGTATCGGGCAAGCTCTGAATCATGCTCGTGTTGATACCGAATTGCTCAAAGCGCTGCAAATAGTCACCAGCGTCTTCACCTACCGTTGCGACAGGCACGGGGTTACCACCAAGCAACTTTAAATTGTAAGCAATATTGCCTGCACAACCGCCAAATTCACGGCGCATTCTGGGCACCAAAAATGACACGCTCAAGGCATGAATACGATCGGGCAAAATATGATCTTTAAAACGACCATCAAACACAGCAATCGTATCAAAGGCTACTGAACCACAAATCAATACAGGCTTAGTCATACTAGTCTCTTAGGGAAAAAATCGATTGAGTTGAACACTGCTGATCTGCAAACCGTTGACAACGATTGGCACACTGAGATGCACTTCTTGATTGGCACCAAATGGCTTGGCAACCATGAATTCTGGCAAATACAACTCAGGGGCAAGCACCTTTCTAATGACCGGTGTGCCAGAGGCATCTTTGAGCTCGACTGAAAGATGTGGCCAAGGTTGAATTTTGTCGTAGCGATTGCGCATTGAAAACTTAAGCGTTAAGTTGCTTGGCTGGCCCTCGTTTTGGCCAGCGGCGGGCTGTTCGAGCGCGATGGATGCAACCGAAATACGCTCTAGATGTCGCACGAAAGAGACTTCACATCTTAGCTGAACGCAAGCCGCGCGCGCCATGGGCAGCAGGCTTGGCACACGAGTCACTAGCTCATTGCGATACACGTAAGCCAACTGCATCAATAGAAGTGACGCCGCCAAAAAAGCTAATAGCATCCAAAGACCGCGACGCAAGCCATCCAAAGGCGTCTCATCGATTAAAAAATTGGGCGTGCCGCGACCGGTCGACGGCCGATTCTCATCGCGTGACCTTGCCTCACCTTGCACCCGAAGTACCGACCCACGCGCAAGTGTTGGCTCAAGGTCAAGTGACGGCTCAATACCAAGGTTTGGCTCGCGCTCGCGCGTTGGCGCCTGATAAAAAAACGGCTCTGGTTGTGAGGCGTCCAGTGGCTCTTCAGGTTCGCGCTCAAGCTCAACGCCAGTTTGCGCTCGGCGTCGCAGCACCGACGGCGCACTGTACTCTTGCGCAGGCCCTCGCACAGATAAGCGATTGGGAACACGGTTCGCCCCACTCTCACGTTCAGGAGTTGGTGCGCGCCGTAGGGGTGAACTGAAGTCTTGCTCAGGGCTCTTAGGAGGCGAGAACGCGATTGGGGCCGACGTATCGCTTGAGTTTGCTGCGCGTTGCGTTAACACTGGTAACTGACTTTCGAGAGTCGCATTACCATCAAAAATATGGGTGCAGTTACCGCACCTAACAAGGCCTTCATGCACGCGCAGTTGCTCAAGCGACACCATAAAGTCGCTTTGGCACTTTGGGCAACGCGTGACAAGACTCATTCAATCGCCTTAAAAATCGACGTCAATATTAAAAAGTAAGCACGATTCGGATCAGGGTTTGGTGCCAGCCAAACACACCCAACCATCGCGAGCTTGCCAGACAGTCAGCGGCAACCAGGGCGCGTACGCAGCCGCAACCTCTTGGGCTTGTCGCTCAAGAACACCTGACAAGATCAATTGTCCACCCGAACGCACACGACCTGCAAGCATAGGTGCCAGAACCTTAAGTGGATTAGATAAGATATTGGCAACAACTACATCAAAATGGCCGTCAGACAAGCCGTCGGGTAGCAACGATTGCACCACCACGTGATTGGCCTGCGCATTGTCTCGTGTTGCCTGCACGGCCTGTTCATCAATATCGACTCCGGTCACTTGCGCGGCACCAAGCATGACGGCTGCAATCGCCAAAATCCCCGAGCCACAGCCATAATCCAATACGGTCGCGCCCTTGGGCATCTCGTCAGCCAACCACTCTAAGCAGAGGTGCGTGGTGGGATGACTGCCTGTACCAAAGGCTAAACCCGGATCAAGCTGAATCGCAATCCGACCAGGCTCAGGTGCCACCGGCATTTGGTCAGCATGCCAACTTGGCACGATCAGAATACGAGTGCCCACCGTGATTGGCCCAAATTGCGATTGTGTCAGACGCACCCAATCTGCATCAGGCACTTGCCGCAGATGCCAAGGCAGTTCAGACGTGCTGTCAAGATCAAGGCGCGCTGCCGCAAGCAATTGCTCGGGATCAGTACCGTCGGCCAACAAGACGATGACTCGATTGCGACTCCAGGCCTGAGTGTTGGGTTCGCTACCAGGTTCACCAAATAAGGGCTGCTCGTCATCCGTGTCCGAGTCGGCGTCTTCAACCGATACCGACAGCGCCCCACATTCGAGCAAAGCGTCGGACAACGGTTCAGCTAAGGCACCCGGACACAACAACACCAATTCACGCATGAGAGTTTCCGTTAGCGAGAGACTAAAAATCGATCCAACTTGAGCACAGCACGTTCAAGACTGCAATGCCTAGCATCTTCAATGACATAGGGCTAGGCACCTGCAAGATCGTAGGCAATGCACCTAGGGGCGTGCGGCAAGTTTGTGCTCAAGATAATGGATGCTTGTACCGCCGGCCATAAACCGACCATCCACCATTAATTCTCGGTGCAGCGGTATATTGGTTTTGATTCCTTCGACAACCATTTCGGATAGCGCGATATTCATGCGCGCCACTGCTTGCTCGCGGGTATCGCCGTAGGTGATCACTTTAGCAATCATCGAGTCGTAATGAGGCGGTACAAAATAACCGTTGAACACATGCGAATCGATTCTCACGCCAGGGCCACCAGGCGTGTGCCAGTTTGTGACACGTCCAGGACTGGGCACAAACGTGAACGGGTCTTCGGCGTTAATACGGCATTCAAGGGCATGGCCCTTAAAGCTGATGTCACGCTGACGTAAGGTAAATTTTTCGCCTGCGGCCACACGAATCTGCTGTTGCACCAGGTCAATACCCGTAATCAGTTCAGTCACAGGATGCTCAACCTGTATCCGAGTGTTCATCTCGATGAAATAAAACTCATCGTTCTCGTACAAAAACTCGAAGGTTCCGGCACCGCGATATTGAATTTTGCGGCATGCCTCGGCACAACGCTCGCCAATGCGCTCGATCAACTTGCGGGCAATACCAGGAGCTGGCGCCTCTTCGATCACTTTTTGGTGGCGACGTTGCATCGAACAATCACGCTCGCCCAACCAAACTGCGTTACGGCCACCGTCTGCCAGCACTTGGATTTCGATGTGGCGAGGATTTTCAAGAAACTTTTCGAGGTAGACCTCGGGGTTGTTAAACGCTGTGCCAGCTTCGGTTTTCGTCATTGCTACCGAACTCAGCAAAGCGGCCTCAGTGTGCACCACACGCATGCCTCGACCGCCACCGCCTCCGGCAGCCTTGATGATGACTGGGTATCCAACCTCAGAGGCCAGTCGAAGAATTTCAGCGGGGTCGTCGGGCAATGCACCGGGCGAACCAGGCACGACCGGCACACCCGCTTCGATCATCGCTTGCTTAGCGCTGACCTTGTCGCCCATCAAACGAATCGATTCAGGGCGTGGGCCAATAAATACAAAACCACTTTTCTCAACGCGATCAGCAAAGTCTGCGTTTTCAGATAAAAAACCATAGCCCGGATGAATCGCCTCGGCATCGGTGACTTCAGCGGCGGCAATAATGGCCGGCATGTTCAAATAACTATCGCGCGAGGCCGCTGGGCCAATACATACTGACTCATCGGCTAGGCGCACATACTTCGCGTCGCGATCAGCCTCAGAATGCACGACGACAGTTTTGATACCCATTTCACGGCAAGCGCGTTGGATACGCAGCGCGATTTCGCCGCGGTTGGCGATCAGAATCTTTTCAAACATGTCAGACGATCACAAAAAGCGGTTGGCCATATTCAACGGGCTCGCCGTTTTCGACCAAAATCTCGGCGATGACACCAGACTTATCAGCCTCGATCTCATTCAAAAGCTTCATCGCTTCGATAATACAAAGAGGTTCGCCTTCTTTAACCGTTTGACCAACTTCGACAAACGCAGCAGAGCCTGGATTAGCGGCGCGGTAGAAAGTACCGACCATCGGCGCCTTCACGGTGTGTCCGGCGGCCGCAGGCGCTGCCTCGGGGGCTGCGCCGCCCGACGACACGCCTGACACAGGCGCTGCGGGCGCGTAGCTGGGTGCCGCGACCGGTGCCGCATAAGCGACCGGCTGGTGTGCTTGCGAGAACTTCACGATGCGGACCTTGCCTTCGCCCTCAGTGATTTCGAGCTCGGCGATGCCAGATTCTGACACGAGGTCGATCAAGGTTTTGAGTTTTCTAAGATCCATGATGATATTTCCGTAAAGTTCTAGATTGAACAGCCTCGGGCCGGGAAAGCCTTAAGCCGCTTGCGAAGACTGCACGGCAAACCGCACAGCAGCTTCGTACCCATAGGGGCCTAACCCCGCAATGACCCCCACTGCTAACTCAGATAAGTAAGAGTGGTGGCGAAAAGTTTCGCGTTTATAAACATTTGAAAGGTGCACTTCAATAAAAGATATCTTGACTGCGGCCAAGGCATCACGAATCGCCACACTTGTATGCGTGTAAGCACCGGCGTTAATCACAATGAAGTCAGTCCCGTCAGTGCGCGCTGCCTGGATACGATCCACCAAGTCGCCTTCGTGGTTGCTTTGGTAGGTCGTGAGAGTCGCCCCCAGGCCAGTTGCCACGGTCACGAGCTGAGCCTCAATTTGTGCCAAGGTCGTATGGCCGTACAGATGCGGCTCGCGTAAACCTAGCAAGTTCAAGTTCGGACCATTCAGGACTAAAAGGCGTTGTGCCATGCGTGAGGCTCTTGTGAAGAACAAAAGGTTTAACGATCATGAATCGAAAACCAGAAAAACCAACTAAACAGAGCGCATTTTTACGCTAATTGCTGCGATTTGTCTATCTACGTCTTCGATTTGGCAACGAGACGATCAATGCGCTGCCGCAAATCAGCGGGTTCGACCTGCCCAAGAATTGAATCGAAAATGCTGCCATTTGCATCGAATAGCAGGGTAAAAGGCAAACCACCGGCACTATTACCTAACTCGCGAACCATGGCAATCCCAGCATGACCAGCAATGAGGAGCTGGTACGATACCGGTAGTTTAGCAACAAATTGAGCGATGTTTTGTGCAGTATCGATGCCGATACCAACAAATTTTATTTCAGGAAATTCTTTAGCCATGCTATCAAGATGCGGCATCTCTTGAACGCAGGGCGCACACCAGGTTGCCCAAAAATTCACCACGATAGGCTGGCCTTTTAGCGTACCGAGGGAAAACTCTTGACCATCAAGTCCTGGTAACCGCGCGCCATATAGCGCCAGAGGGTTGGCGCTTGGGCGCGCAGGCTCGGACGAAGGCCCCACCGCACGGTTCGCAGCCGGCGCTGAACGCGACGAGGCACGCCAAGCGGCCCAACCCGATGCTGCCATTGCAGCTAAGCCACCCACTCCCAACAGAACAGTTCGACGTTTCATAGCTTGCATCATACCGTCTCACTCTACAATGAGGCGGGGAGAATTTTCATGCATTTGCACATCTTAGGAATCTGCGGCACGTTTATGGGCGGGCTCGCACTGATCGCGCGCTCAGCGGGCCACCGCGTGACAGGCTGCGATGCGGGCGTATACCCGCCTATGAGCACGCAATTGCAAGAGCAAGGTATCGAGCTCATTGAGGGCTTTGACCCGAGCCAGCTTGCCCTTAAACCCGACCTCTTCATTATTGGCAACGTCGTATCCCGTGGCAACCCGCTTATCGAGGCAATTCTTGAAGCGGGCTTGCCTTACATCTCTGGGCCGCAATGGCTGGGTCAAGAAATATTACAAGGCCAGCATGTATTGGCCGTTGCGGGCACACACGGCAAAACCACGACGAGCTCAATGCTGGCCTGGATTTTGCAACAGGCGGGGCTCGAACCAAACTTCTTAATCGGAGGCGTGGCACCTGGGCTTGAGGTGTCGGCACGTTATCAACCAGGGCGTTCGTTCTTTGTGATCGAAGCCGACGAATATGACACGGCATTTTTTGATAAGCGCTCAAAGTTTGTGCACTACCGCCCACGCACCGCAATTCTGAACAATCTTGAATACGATCACGCAGATATTTTTCCTGACTTAGCGGCTATCGAAACTCAGTTTCATCATCTGCTACGCACCGTGCCTCGCAATGGCCTCGTGCTTGCGCCAGCCCAAGACCAGGCCCTGGCGCGAGTGCTGGCACGTGGTTGCTACAGCAACCTGATCACCACTGGGCAAGCCACGGGTTGGCATACCCAAAGCGTCGATGCCCTGTCATTTAATATCGCCAACGGCGCACAGCTGCTTGGGCGAGTGCAATGGTCACTGACCGGCGCGCACAATCAACAGAATGCCTTGGTCGCTCTACTGGCCGCCGAACATGTTGGCGTGTCACCGGCCCAAAGCATCAAGGCGCTCAATCAGTTCGCCGGCGTCAAGCGCCGCATGGAAACCCGCGGCACGGTCAACGGCGTGACCGTCTACGACGACTTTGCCCACCACCCAACCGCCATTCAAACGACGCTTGAGGGTTTGCGCGCCAAGGTGGGTGCTGAGCGGATTTTGGCGGTGCTTGAGCCACGTTCAAACACCATGAAACTTGGCACCATGGCCGCGCGCCTGCCCGCAGCGCTTAAGGCTGCCGACCTGGTGTTTTGCTTCGGGCAAACCGAGGGCAAACAAGCGCTCGGCTGGGATCCCACTGAGGTACTGGCCTCACTGGGTACTCGCCTGCAAGCGCACAACCAACTTGATGCCTTGGTGCATGCACTGACCTCGCAAGCACGCCCGGGCGATCACATCGTGGTCATGAGCAATGGTGGGTTTGGCGGCATTCATACCAAACTCCTTGAGGCGCTTGCGACACCGCGGGCTTAACCGGAATACTGCATGTACGTTTTATTTGAAGAAGATGGCGCGTTTAAAGCTGGCAACATTCTGTCAGAAGCAGATGCCGCCCTGCAGGTCGAGTCGAGCTCAGGCAAGCGCAGCAAGATCAAACGCAGCAACTGCCTCTACACCTTCGCGAGCCCTGCACCTGAGGCCTTGCTGACCGAAGCCGAGGCGCTATCCCAAGACATTGATCTGCAGTTCTTGTGGGAGTGCGCGCCGCAAGAAGAGTTTGATGTCGAGGGGTTAGGTGCTGACTATTTTGGTCACGCCCCCAACGCGCTTGAAAAAACAACCTTGCTTCTTCGCTTGCACAGTGCACCGGTGTATTTTCATCGCCGCGGTCGTGGTCGCTACAAACCAGCCCCGCCCGAGATCCTGACAGCCGCATTGGCGGCGCTTGAAAAAAAACAGCGTCAAGCCGCCCTCACCAAAGAATGGTCTGATCAGATGATTGCCGGCACCTTACCGGCAGAGGTCGGTGACCTTGCCGTCAGCCTGATCACCCGCCCCGACAAAAACTCGCAGGCCTGGAAAGCGCTCGACGCCGCCTGCGCGGCTACCCGCAAAGCGCCCGAACAGTTGCTGCTTAGCCTGGGCGCCTGGCCCCATGCTTTAGCGTTACACAAAGGGCGCTTTCTGGCCACGCATTTTCCGCGTGGCACCCACTTTGCCGACGTAGCAATTACACAAGTCGGGCAAGAGCTACCGCTCGCAGATGTCGAGGCTTATTCGGTTGACGACATCACCACGACCGAGATTGACGATGCGCTGTCGGTCAGCACCTTACCCGATGGCAACCTTCGCGTGGGGATTCACATCGCGGCGCCGGGCCTGAGCGTCACGCGAGGCAGTGACTTAGACGCTCTAGCCCGCGCCCGCATGTCGACCGTCTATATGCCCGGCGAAAAAATCCCCATGCAACCCGACCAAGTCATCGAGGCGTTTTCGCTTGACGCGGGCCGTGCGGTGCCAGCTTTATCTCTTTATGTCACGGCCAATCCGGTCACGGGCGAAGTCCTTGGCCACGAGAGTCGTCTAGAGCGCGTGAGCGTGCGCGAAAACCTGCGCCACAACCAACTCGACGACGCCTTCACAGAAGAGTCGCTGGCAGACACTGCACGCGTGTTGCCCTATAACGATTGGATTCGACCTCTGTGGCAACTTGCCCTAGCACTCGCCAAACAGCGCGAAGTGGTACGCGGCAAGCCAGAAAATAATAATCGTGTCGAATACAGCTTCTACGTCGATGGCGATCCAAATGATCCGAACACGCCGGTGCGGATTTTGCCACGTCGTCGTAATGCGCCACTTGACCGCCTCGTGGCTGAGTACATGATCTTAGCCAACAGTACCTGGGGCGGTTTATTGGCCTCATGCGGTCTACCCGGCATTTATCGCTCGCAACAAATGGGACGTGTGCGCATGAGCACCCAGGCCCTGCCACACGAAGCCATTGGCGTACCGCAGTACGCCTGGTGCACCTCACCGCTTCGACGTTATGTCGATCTGGTTAATCAGTGGCAGTTGATTGCCGCCATCGAGCACGGCGTATCTGCACCGTTGGTTGCGCCCTTCAAACCACGCGATGCAGACCTCTTCGCCATTATTGGTGGCTTTGAGGCGCAATATGTTGCCTGGAACGACTTTCAAAACAACATGGAGCGCTTCTGGTGCCTGCGCTGGCTGCAACAACAGCAAATCACCAACTGCACAGCGACCGTTTTAAAAGAGGATTTGATTCGGCTCAACAACGCCCCCTTGGTCGCACGCCTAGCTGGCCTGCCGCAACTCGGCCGTGGCCAACAAATCGAATTACAAATTACAGGCGCCGACGAACTCGCGCTCGAACTCGAGGCGCGCTACGTCAGCCTACTCGATGCGGTCGTTGAGGCCGAGGATCTTGCCGATGAGCGCGAGGCGAACCAAGCAACTACGACTGAACCTGAGGCCACCGAAGCACCCGTCGCAGCGCTTGCAACAACCGAGCCACAAAGCTCTAATACCGATTCAGCCGTTCCTCCACCTCTTGTCTGATACTTGCGTTGAACACTCAAACGACCTCGCATGATGCACGCTTGCCGGTTGAATCACTAGAACCGGATGCCGCCTCAACACGTTTTTTGCGCTGGGCGCTGTTGCTATCACTACTGTGCCATGCTGCCCTGCTGGGATGGCAACGGCAAGTCATTACACCGGTTCGTCCACCCGCCTCAGAGCTTGAGATCGTGATGATGAACGCTGGCACCGACAGCGCCCCCGTCAAAGCACAGGTGCTGGCACAGGTCAATGTTGATGGCGGCGGGCAAGCGACCGGCGGTGTGGCCTCGAACAATCTTCCCTACCTCAACCAAGCACCCGAAGCGATTGTCTTAGAACGCCTGATCAAACAGCGCCTGCAGCTCGAAGCCGAGCAACAACAACTACTCACACAACTGCAGTCTGCCCAGCTCGTTCAAGAGAATCGCCCTGCCGAACAATTTTTGAAAGACACTCAACAACCGGGGCGCGATGAACGCGACCAAGAGCAAGTTCTGCTAAACAGCACATTGGCCGCTTTGTCAGAGCAAGTACAACAGTACAATCAACGTCCGCGTAAGACGTTTGATGCGCCCTCGGCGCAACAGGCTCGCTATGCTGAATACGTCAACCTGTGGCGGCAGCGAGTCGAACAAATTGGTACGCAACAATACCCGACAGGCACTGACGGCAAAGCCTATGGTTCAGTGCAGGCTAGCCTGACCATCCGTTCAGACGGCGTGCTCACCGACATCAACATTGATCGCCCCTCAGATAAAGCTTTACTCAACCAAGCCGTCAAGCGTATCGCCCAGTTGGCCTCGCCATTTGCACCATTTCCTCGCGAAATGGCCAAGCATGTTGATCAAATCGTACTCACTCGCACCTGGCACTTTGTCGACGGTACCCTTCAGGCACGTTCACCATGACCCTCACTCCTCCCGCAAGTCAGCCCTCTACCCAGGCGATACTATGCGCCGTGATTGGTAATCCTGTCTCTCACAGTCGATCTCCCGCAATCCACCAGCAATTTGCACTGCAAACCAAACTGCCGGTGCAATACGTTCGCCTACCCGCTGACCTCGATCAGTTTGTCCCCACAGTCACGCGCTTTTTTGCGCAAGGTGGCAAAGGCTTAAACGTCACGGTGCCTTTTAAGCTTGAAGCCTGGCAAATGGCGCGCGAGCATTTAAGCGTACGAGCCACCTTAGCGCAGGCAGTCAATACGCTTTGGCTGCAAAACGGAGCGCTACACGGCTGCAACACGGATGGCGTGGGCCTGGTGAGTGATCTGCAACGCCTCGCGCTGCCTCTAAAAGACGCCCGAATTTTAATGATTGGTGCTGGTGGCGCAGCCCGTGGCGTGATCGGCCCCTTGCTCGACGCTGGCTGCGCCCATTTACACATCGTCAATCGCACACCCGAACGCGCGCACGCCTTGATCGCCGCCTGGCCGCGTGAGCATTTGCCAAGAGCCGACAGTTTGTCGGCAGGCGGACTGGCACAAGCAGCCCACGCGCAGGGTTGGGATCTAGTACTCAACGCCAGCGCCAGCAGCCTGGGCGACGCGGCACCTGACGTCCCCTCGGGCCTGTATGCCTCGGGCGGCTGCGCTTACGACATGATGTATGCCGCTGAGCCCACCGCCTTTATGCGCCAGGCGCAAGCCGATGGCGCTCAGCAGACGCATGATGGCTTAGGGATGCTGGTTGGACAAGCCGCAGAAAGTTTTTATTTGTGGCACGGCGTGCGACCAGAAACCGACTCGGTGTTGCGGATGATTCGCGCAGAGCTTGAGGCCTCGCGCGTTAAGCATGTCTGACCTTACCCGCTCAAAATAAAATGCAGCGTTTGAAGCTTAGCAGGCAGCGTTGGGGTTTAAACTAATCCCATGCGTACAGCTCGTCGTTACCTCGCCCGTGAAATTTATCGCTCCACTGCTGTGGTGCTACTCGCCTTGCTCGGCTTGTTCATGTTTTTCACTCTGGTTGATGAACTCGACAGCATCAGTGACAAATTCCCCCTTGTTGCCTTGTTTTACTTGCAAGCCCTTTCGATACCAACCCGCCTCTATGACTTGTTACCCATCGGTTTGCTGATTGGGGCGATTTTGGCACTGGCGGGCTTGGCGCAACGCAACGAACTTGTGATTTTGCGCGTCTCGGGCGTCAGTGGCATGGGCCTGCTCAAAATGCTTTGGCTGATTTCGATTCCGCTCGTCTTAGGGGCCACCGTGCTCTCTGAGCTCATTACCCCCATTGCCGAAATCAAAAGCAGCGAAGCGAATCTGCTGATGCGTGGTCGGGTCGAGGGTGGTCGTTTGGCAAGCGGTTATTGGTTCAAAGAGCCCATGCAAGGTGGTGGCACGCGGGTCATTAATATTGGTCGCTTGCTCGCCTCGGGCAACGCTGCTGATTTGCGAATTTACGAATTTCCAGACGGCACGGCCCTGTCGTTGACGTCAACCGCAGAATCCGCGCGTTTTGCTGATGGTCAACTACTGATGCAAAATGTGACCGAAACACGGATCGCACCCGAGACCAAAAATATGTTGGCAGATGCCAAAGTCTCTGACCAACCGGTCGTTGTCAAACAACAGTTCGCCACCCGCTCCGTTGAAACGACCCTCACCGCCGAACGTCTCGTAGCCCGCATCCTGACGCCCGAACGCATGACGCTCAAAGCCCTGCATGATTACATCCAATATCTTGACCGCAATCAATTGCAGTCCGATCGGCAGGTCGTAGCAGTCTGGCGAAAACTTGCCTACCCGTTTACCCTGGTTGTGATGTTAACGATTGCAGCACCGATCGGCTTTATGCAGACGCGTCGAGGCGGTGTAGGCGCCAAAGTTTTTCTTGGTATTTTGCTTGGTACTGGGTTTTTTATGATCAACCAACTCGCACTGAACGTTGGGCTGCTCTATAAATGGCCGCCAGTTGTCACGGCACTACTACCCAATATCGGCGCAACCATCCTGGCGCTAACGGCGATTATGGCCATGGAACACCGCAACGCAATTATTAGTAAGACCTTTGGGGTCTGGTTAGGCAGAAGATCGACGGCATGAGTATGCGCAGCATCTGGATGGTTGGCGATATTCAAGGTTGCTGTTCTTCGCTTGACGAGTTGCTGGCGCACCCCGAAATCGCACAAGAGCCTTTGGCACGTTTTTGGTTTGCTGGTGATCTGGTAAATCGCGGCTCGCAGTCGCTGGCGACCCTACGACGTCTGATGGCACTCGAAGAACGCAGCGTTGCGATTTTAGGCAATCACGATCTTCACTTACTTGCGGTCGCAGCCGGGGTCAGGCGCCTTGGCAAAAACGATACGCTGCTCGACATTCTTGAGGCACCCGATAGTGAAGATCTGATTAACTGGTTGCGTTGGCGCCCCATGGCGCACTTTGAACTTGGGCATTTATTGGTGCATGCCGGCGTGTTACCGAAATGGGACGTACACAAAACGCTTTCACTGGCAAACGAAGTTGAGCAAGCGCTGCGCAGCCCTAATTGGCGCAAAAGCCTTGAAAAAATGTACGGCAACGAACCCGATCACTGGAAAGAGGGCCACACCGGCGGCAAAAGGCTACGCGTGATTATTAACGCGCTGACTCGGCTGCGTATGTGCACTAGCAAAGGACACATGGCCTTGTCACTCAAAACAGCTCCTGAACTCACGCAGGGCGACTTGATGCCCTGGTTTGATGTCAAAGACCGCGCCACGAAAGACGTCACCATGGTGTTTGGTCATTGGTCAACGTTAAAGCTCATGCTGCGCGAAAATGCTATTTGCCTCGACACCGGTTGCGTGTGGGGCGGAGAACTCACGGCCGTGCGGTTGCAAGACCGCCGCACGGTACGCATCGCCTGCCCACAGAGTCTTGCGCCTGGCGGCGATTAGCCCTCTAGGCTGCCCAGACCCAACAGGCTCGGCTGGCCGCTAAGATGATGGTCGCGTTAGCAGCGAGCCTTTCGGCAATTATGTTGGCTTGAACCAATCGAGCATGATCGCGTTAGTTTGCTCGGCCGCTTCGTATTGCACCCAATGACCCATCTCGGGCAAGATGATGCCTTTGCGATTGGCGTGCGGCTCGATCATATTTGTCATCAAATATTCTGGGTCACAGGTAATGTCATGCTCACCCCACACAATCAGTGTCTGACCACTGTAGTCGTCAAGCGCAGGTCCAAGTAAATCACGCCCTGAAATCCCACGACTGCGAAACCTGGTTTGTACACACGAGTAAGTATGGATATCGAGCGCGAACGGATCAATCGCCTCGTCGGCGTACAGCATATGTGCCCATAAATTAAAACGCATCGCCTCGCGCAACTCTTCGTCAGTGACAGCGCGCTTCCAGTTCACCAACTTGCCGCGTTCGCGTCGTGGGCCACCATGGCCGCCGGGGCCTAGAATCGCTAAGCTTTTAACAGGCATCCCGCGAGCCGCCAGATTCGCAGACACGAGCCCGCCAAACGAAAACCCTGACAACTGAAACGGCGTGTTGGCCCCAAGCAATTGCGTGATGCTTTGCTCGGTCACTGTCAACAAATCGCCGAACTCGCCAAACATCGGATCGCTTGAATCGCCGTAGCCTGGCAAATCCACAACAAATAGCGAAAACTTTTCGGCAAGCGCATCGATATTACGCGCCCAATGCATCCAACTGCCGTGACCGCCATGGATTAGCAGCAAGGGTTCACGGGAGGCCTCACCGTACTGCCTCCAGCTCACTTGGTGATCACCCACGTCCACAGAATGACGCACTGCACGCTGCTCGTGCTGCTCAATCCAAGCTTGTGTATTGGGGTCGTTCCATTGCGTCATGTCTTTGTCTCTTTGATCGATATGCTACGGTTTTAGCCTAACGCAGGGGGTGTCGCCAAGCGATTTTGCTAGCACTCAACCTGAATTCTTTATTGCCACAGTGCGCCCTAGCCGGTTATCACCCCGAGTCGCTTAGAATATACCAAGCCATAACTAGACAACAAAACGCGGTCTTGAAAGACAGGCTCCCTCAGCAGCCAAGTCCATCAGATAACGTTTTTAAATGAGATACACCATTATGATCATCGATGTTCACGGCCATTTCACAACCACGCCACCTCAAGTTGCGCAGTTTCGTACCGACCAAATCGCTGAGTACGACCGCACTGGGCGCGCACCCACCACCCCACCACCCGCTGTCTCAGACGCTGAGATTCGCCAGGGCATCGATAACAATCAGTTGCGCATCATGCGCGAACGTGGCATCGACCTGACAATCTTTTCACCCAAAGCGGTGGCGATGGATCACCACCGTGGCAACGAAGACACGAATGTCGTCTGGGCACGTTTTAACAACGAGATCATCCATCGCGTCTGCAAAATGTACCCTGACAACTTTGTCGGGGTGTGCCAGTTGCCTCAGGCACCCGGCGTTGCGCCCGGCGCCCGCGTATTTGAAGAGCTTGAGCGCTGCATCAATGAGTATGGCTTTATCGGTGCCAACCTCAACCCCGATCCAACGGGCGGGCGCTGGAGCGACCCACCGCTGTGGGATAAAAAGTGGTGGTACCCGCTCTACGAAAAAATGGTCGCGCTCGACATCCCCGCCATGATTCACGTCAGCGGCTCATGCAATCCACATTTCAATCCGGTGGCCACACACTACATCAATGGGGACACCACTGCGTTTGTGCAATTCATGACGTCAGATATCTTTAAAGATTTTCCGACCCTTAAATTCATTATTCCTCATGGCGGTGGCGCCGTCCCTTACCACTGGGGTCGCTATCGCGGCCTCGCGCAAGACATGGGTCTGCCACCTCTTGAGCAAAAAGTTTTAAATAACGTGTTCTTTGATACCTGCGTGTATCACCAACCCGGCATTGATCTTTTATTAAAAGTGATCCCGACCAAGAACGTTTTGTTTGCCTCAGAAACCGTCGGAGCTGTGCAAGGTATCGATCCACTCACCAATTTTTATTTTGATGACACCAAGCGCTATATTGACGCTTCGCCTTCGGCTGACCTAACGCAAAAACAAAAGATCTTTTCAAGTAATGCGCTAGGGGTGTACCCACGTTTGCGTGCGCACCCAAGGTGCCAGGTCTGCTAAGCACAAGATCGCCACTGTTCTGCAAAGCCGGCCGACAGTGGCCTCTGAGGCCCCTCAGTACTAAAGGCGTCTCAGGTGTTGGGCAGCACGACTGCAGCGATTGCGTGACGCGCTAAACGACCGAGCTCGGCACGCGGCGGTGCATTCTCAGCCCGCGCTTTGAGCACCACCGGTAAAAAATGGATTTCGACCGCTAGGCCGCTCGCGCTTAAGACACACCATAGACTCTCAAGCAAAGTCTGTTCGCCCACAAAGGCAGCCAGATCACTGCGCCGCCCCTGATGAAAATACAGCAGCGCCACCGGTTGAATTTGCACGGCCGCTTTGCGCGCTGGTTCAAACAAGTTCGCGTAAAAGGGCAAAAGATCAAAGCCAGGCGACGTTGTTCCCTCGGGAAACAAACCCACCGCCTGCTCGCGTGCAAAGTGCGTCTGCATCGCTAAGCCCACCTTGTGCACCGCGTGACGCGAAGCGCGTTCAATAAAAATTGTGCCTGCGCCGGCCACCAGCCAACCCAGAATGGGCCAGTGCCTAATTTCGCTTTTTGCGATGAAGGCCGTGGCTCGCACACCGTTCAAGAAAAAAATATCGAGCCAAGAGATGTGGTTAGCCACCCAAAGCACACCGCCGTGCAAAACAGGGTCACCCTGTTGCGTGACGCGCACGCCACACAACACGAGCAAGATTTTCGACCAATGCTTTTTGGCCCAAAGACGCCCCGATAAACCAATCCAGGGGTAAGTCAGTGCGATGATCAAGAGGCCGCAAAGGATCCAACACGTCACGAGCACCATGCGTAACGTGAACCGCAAGACCTTCAACCAGCGAGCTCCCACGCAACCTGACCGCGTACCATCGTCAAGCAGACTTTGCCGGGCAACTCCATGCCTAAAAATGGGGTGTGCTGACTTTGGCTTAAGAAAGACTCTCGGTTCACCTGCCAGTACGCGCTTGGATCGACCACACAGAGGTCGGCGGGCGCACCCACACCAATTTGACCTGCCAAAGCGGCTTGGGACGAAGCGCCTGCTAACACGCGACCTGGGCCACTCGTGACGCGCGCCAGTGCCTCGGGTAACGCAACCTTAGCCTCTGTCGCCCATTTCAAGGTGAGAGACAACAGCAACTCAAGCCCTGTGGCACCGGGCTCAGCCTCGGCAAAAGGCAACATCTTGCCATCATCATCAACCGGCGTATGGTCAGAACACACGACATCGATCGTGCCATCTGCTAACGCGGCACGAATCGCATCGCGATCACGCTGCCCTCGCAAGGGCGGATCCAGACGAAAATTGCTGTCGTAGTAACCAATATCAACATCGGTTAAATGCACATGATTGGCCGAGACATCACACGTGACTGGCAAGCCTTCGCGCTTGGCGGCACGCACGAGCTCGATACCAGCTGCCGACGAGACTCGACAAATGTGCAAGCGCACACCGCAAGTGCGCTGCAAATCAAAGAGCGTGTTTAAAGCGACTGTTTCGGCCTGGACTGGAATGCCTGGCAAGCCAAGTCGCGAGGCGTAGGCACCACTGGCCGCGACACCAGAGCCCGACAACCAAGGATCTTGTGCGCGCAGCCACAGCATAAAGTCAAAAGTACGCGCGTACTGCATCGCACGCAATAAAACATTCGTGTCCAAAATCGGCGTATCGGCCTGTGAAAACGCGACGCAACCCGCCTCGGTGAGTTCAGCCATTTCGGTGATGACCTCGCCTTTCAGGCCAACCGTCATGGCACCCAATGGGTACAAATTGACCTGATCGAGTTGTCGCGCGCGGTGCTTGAGCATTTCAACCAAACCAGGTTCATCAAGCGTGGGATCCGTATCGGGTGGCAGCACGAGGCTGGTAATCCCACCCGCTAACGCCGCTCGCATTTCAGACTCGAGCGTGCCGCGGTATTCAAACCCTGGTTCGCGCAGGCGTGCCGCTAAATCCACTAACCCAGGCAAGATCAATTTATCGGTGGCATCAATCACGCGATCGGCCTTAAAGCCCGCTGGCGCCGTGCCAAGCGCTGCGATGACTCCATCACTCACAAACACGTCGACCACATGATCCACACCGTTCGCAGGATCAATCACGCGACCATTTTTGATCTGTAGCTT
The DNA here is from genome assembly GCA_937897265.1 of uncultured Alcaligenaceae bacterium. GTDB lineage: Bacteria > Pseudomonadota > Gammaproteobacteria > Burkholderiales > Burkholderiaceae_B > Zwartia. The sequence goes on along the minus strand of CALCPT010000663.1, from coordinate 6,142 downwards.
CATGCTGAGGCTCCTGCAACAATGCTCATCACCGCCATACGCACTGCGATACCGAACGTCACCTGATTCAAGATGACAGACTGCTTGCCGTCGGCAACCGCTGAATCAATTTCAACACCACGATTCATTGGGCCCGGATGCATCACAATACAGTCAGGTTTGGCCAACGCAAGTTTTTCTTCAGTTAATCCATAATTCTTAAAATACTCGTGCGACGAGGGCAATAAGGCGCCGCGCATGCGCTCATTTTGCAGGCGCAACATAATGATCACATCCACATCTTTTAGGCCTTCACGCATGTCAGTAAACACGCGCACACCCATCTGATCTAAGCCGCTTGGCAGCAAGGTTAATGGCGCAATCGCTCGCACCTCGGCTACACCTAAGGTCGTCAGTGCATGAATATTCGAACGCGCCACGCGCGAATGCAGAACATCGCCCACCACGGCGACCGTCAAATTCGAAAAATCTTTTTTGAAATGACGAATCGTGTACATATCCAACAAGGCCTGCGTTGGATGCGCATGACGCCCATCGCCCGCGTTGACCACATGCACGTGAGGCGCGACATGTTGCGCAATCAGGTACGGCGCGCCGCTGGCCTCGTGACGCACCACAAACAGATCGGCCTGCATGGCCGATAAGTTAGCGATGGTATCGAGCAACGTCTCGCCCTTGGCTGCAGACGAAACATTGATATTCAGATTAAAGACATCGGCTGACAAGCGCTTGGCAGCAATTTCAAAGGTGGTGCGTGTACGCGTTGAATTTTCAAAAAAAAGATTGAAAACACTTTTGCCGCGCAGCAAAGGTACTTTTTTAACATCGCGATCGGCAAGCGGCACAAAAGTTTGAGCCGTATCTAAAATATGCGTCAGAATCGCGCGCGGCAACCCTTCGGTCGTAATCAGATGCGTCAGTTCGCCATGGCGATTGAGTTGGGGATTACGCATCAGTTCTCCTTGGGTTCGGTCGTCAACACTAGCTTGCCCTCTTCGGTTTGCGACAACACTAGCGTGCCAGCGGGGGCAGGTGTCACCACGCCACCGACTGCGACTGCCGCAATCGGCAGTTCGCGCCCTCCGCGATCTACCAAGACCGCCAGGCGAATCGAGGCTGGGCGACCATAGTCAAACAGTTCGTGCATGGCCGCTCGAATGGTGCGCCCTGTGTAGAGCACATCATCAATCAAAATCAAATGTTTGTCAGTGACCGGAAAAGAAATATCAGACGGCAACACTTGGCTGTGTAAGCCAATTTTGTCAAAGTCATCGCGATAAAAACTGATGTCCAGTGTGCCGTAGGGTTGCACCAACTTTAAGTCGCGATGCAAGCGCGCTGCAAGCCACGCGCCTCCGGAATGAATACCGACTAAATGAACCTGCTGAATCGGCAAAGACTGAACGATTTGCCTGACCGCAGCGAGCAAGTCTGCGTATAGCGTTTCAGCATCTGGCAGCGTCTCAGGAGTGTAGACGGGCGGCGGTTGTGACATAGGTGCAGGCCTTAGGAATGCGCATCAAAATAGCGTTGCAGAATAATAGCCGCTGCGACAGCGTCGTCGGGCGCATTCCCTGTAATTTTCTGGGCTTCGACGCTTGAGCCGCGTTCATCGACCAGCACAACAGGTATCCCAAAACGGCCCTCAAGTTGACGAGCAAAGCGTCGACAGTGTTGCGAGGCGTACTGCTCAGAACCATCCGTTGCCAAGGCTAAGCCAACCACGAGGCGTTCGGGTTGCCAAGTCGCAAGCAAGGCTTCAATCCGTGAAAAACGCCCATCGCGCGTCGGTTCAAGGATCAAATCCAGGGGCCGTGCCTGCTTCAATAGGGTGTTGCCGAGGGCAACGCCAAGCTTTTTGGCGCCATAGTCAAAGGCCAAAAGCGTTTCTTCAGGCATGCCCTGCCGCACCAGTGAGCATAATTGGATCAATGCCAAGCAACTTGAGCGCCGCTGGATAGCGCTGCTCAGGAGGAGTCGAGAAGATAATCTCGATGTCGGCCGCGACGTTGAGCCAGGCGTTTTGCGCCAACTCGTTTTCAAGCTGTCCGGCCCCCCATCCCGCATACCCCAGCGTGACCAACAGTTTTTCAGGCCCTTTGCCGGCTGCGACTTCTTGCAATACGTCGCGTGAGGTCGTAAGTGCCAACGCACCGAGTTTGATGCTTGAACTGTAGTCACCTAAGGGTGAGTGCAACACGAAACCTCGATCGGTCTGCACCGGGCCACCAAAAAACACCACACTGCTCTGAAACGGGCTAATTTCAAGTTTCAGATCGATTTTTTCAAGCAGACTGGTCAGCGACAAATCGGTTGGGCGATTGATCACAAGCCCCAAAGCCCCTTTGGGACCATGTTCACACACGTAGATGACGGTCCCGGCCAACTCGCCAGTCACCATACCTGGCATGGCCATCAAAAACTGGTTTGACAGGTCAATCGCTAAGTCTGGAATGGTCTCTTGTGTGATCTTTGAGTCTTGCGTCATCAATGCTTGCCTATATAAAAATTGCTTAGACTTCCATCATTTCAAAATCTTCTTTACGTGCGCCGCACTCTGGACAAACCCAATTTGGTGGCACATCTTCCCATTTTGTACCGGGTGCAATCCCTTCTTCTGGCAAGCCAGACTCTTCGTCATAGATCCAACCGCAAATTAAACACATCCAAGTACGCATAGCTCTCTCTTTAAATTAAGCCTGTTTCGTGACCGATGACAGGCAGGCAAAAACGGTTGTTCTCATACAATGGGGTCAATCTTACCGAAACCAACCACTCGATGTCTGTTTATTGCTTGCCTTTTTGACATGAATCCACCAAATTCGACCTCGATTGTTCTGATTTTTGGCCCCTTTGACCCCACCGGCTCGGATGGGCTGCCGGCCGATGCCATTACCTGCGCCGCCCTAAAAGGGCACGCGTTAGCCACCTTAACTGCAGTCACCATTCAAGACAGTGCCGAAACCGAGGCGGTATTACCATGTCCGGCCGAGCAAATTGACGATCAGGCACGTTGCCTGCTTGAAGATATCCTGGTGCAAGCGATCAAAGTTGGGCAATTATCGTCGGTTGAGGCCGCCAGCGCGGTCGCGCAGATTGCGGCCGACTACAGCCAGGTCCCCATGGTGCTGCATCTGGGTCAGCAAGAGATCGATACCGAAGAAGCCACCGAAGACGAAGACGAAGTGCAAGACTTAATTGGCGCGGTGATCGAGCTACTGGTGCCCCAAGCGCAAGTCGTTGTGGTGGATGGCAAACGTCTGACCCAGTGGGTCACAGATGATTTGCTCGAAGCCTCAGGTCAGACTGCCGGCCCGCAAGCCCTTCAAGCCATCGGTGCAAGTTGGGTGCTAGTGATTGGACATCAACAGCGCCCAGGGCATCAGGCTAATATTTTGCTCGGCCCACTAAACGAAACCATTTCATGGCCTTGGGTAGCCCCACCCGAGCGGCTACGAGACTCGGGGGGTCTGGTCGCAACTGCTCTTGCCACACTGCTGGCGCAAGGCTTAGGCGTACCCGAGGCTGCCCGGCAAGCCTGTATCCATGCAGAGCGCGCGGTCGCCCAATCGTTTCAACCAGGAATGGGCAATCGGATTGCCCGTCGGCTTGCTCTCGAGAGTTAAACCATGACCCCACCAAATACAGCAAAGAAAACACTGCGTTTTCCTTCAGGGCTTTACGGTGTCACACCGGAATGGAACGATGCCACAACGCTTGAGCACGCAGTGCGCGCTGCAGCCAGTGGCGGGATGCGTGCGCTGCAATTTCGCCACAAGTCGCCTGATCGCGGCTTGCGCACAGAATTAGCGCAAGGTCTGGCAACGTTATGCCGCGAGCTTAAGGTCATCTTTTTCATCAACGATGACTGGCGTTTAGCACTTGAACTCAAGGCCGATGGAGTACACCTAGGACAGCACGACGATCCCCCTGCGCAAGTGCGGGCTGAGATTGGTCCCGACATGCTGTTAGGCGTGTCTTGTTATGCCAACGTACCACTGGCGCAACAACTCTTGCAGTATGACGTCTCGTATATCGCTTTTGGGGCGATGTATGCATCGCAAACAAAACCGCTCGCGCCACCTGCGCCCCTAACTGTCTTGCGCGACGGGCGCGAACTGTGCGAACGCTATTCGGCACCTCGGCCCGCTGTGGTGGCCATTGGCGGAATCGGCCCGCAACACGCTCAAGATTTAGCACTCGCTGGCGCTGACTCAATCGCGGTGATTGGTAGCTTGTTTATGGCGCCCGATATTCAGGCCGCAGCACGCGCGCTCTCGCAACCCTTTTCTTCTCTTGTCTAGGCGGATTTACTCTTATGTCTCGCAACGCTGAACTTTTTGAACGCGCCTGTCGCAGTATTCCTGGCGGCGTGAACTCCCCTGTGCGCGCTTTTCGCTCGGTCGGTGGCACACCGCGGTTTGTCGCGCGCGCCCAAGGCCCTTATTTTTGGGATGCCGAAGACAAACGCTATATCGATTACATCGGCTCATGGGGCCCTGCCATCTTAGGTCACGCACACCCTGAAGTCGTTAAAGCGGTACAAGACGCAGCGGTTCACGGCCTGTCGTATGGCGCCCCCACCGAAGCTGAAATTGAAATCGCCGAGATGTTAATTGCGCGCATGCCTTCAATCGAGCAGGTGCGTTTGGTCAGCTCTGGTACCGAAGCCACCATGACGGCGATTCGCCTGGCGCGAGGTGCAACACGTCGCAACAAGATCATCAAATTCGAAGGCTGTTATCACGGCCACGCCGACAGCTTATTGGTGAAAGCGGGCTCTGGTTTGCTCACCTTTGGCGGCGACCCGACGTCTGCTGGCGTGCCTCCCGAGTTTGTCGCTCACACCATCGTGCTCGACTACAACGATATCGCTGGAGTCAAAGCCGCATTTGCCACACATGGCAAAGAAATCGCCTGCATCATCGTTGAGCCCATTGCGGGCAACATGAACTTAATCAAGCCGATCCCAGGCTTTCTTGAAACCCTACGCAGTGAATGTACCGCGCACGGTGCCTTGCTGATTTTTGATGAAGTCATGACGGGCTTTCGTGTTGGCCCGCAAGGCGTGCAAGGTTTAACGGGTATCAAACCCGACATCACAACCTTAGCTAAAGTCATCGGCGGCGGCATGCCCATCGGTGCCTTCGGCGCAAGCGCCGCGATCATGAACAACATCGCGCCGCTAGGTGGCGTCTATCAGGCCGGCACCCTGTCGGGCAATCCAGTTGCAGTCGCAGCAGGGATCACCACACTAAAATTGCTATCCAAGCTCGGTTTCTACGAAGACCTCGCCGCGCGTACGCTCAAACTCACTGAAGGCTTAACGGCTGCCGCACGCAAGCACGGTATCGCCTTTTGTGCCGATGCGGTCGGCGGCATGTTTGGCTTGTATTTTTCAAACACCGTGCCCACCTCACTGGCCGAAGTTTCAGCCAGTAATGTCGACATGTTCAAAGTCTTTTTTCATGCCATGCTCGACGAAGGCGTGTACTTCGCACCCTCGGCGTACGAGGCAGGCTTTGTCTCGGCCACCCACACGGATGAGGTCATCGCCGCCACAGTGGCAGCGGCGGATCGGGTGTTCGCAAAACTTGTTTAACCGAGCAGCACCCTGCAAGAAGGGCTCAAAGGATTCACCGACGCGGAGTGCTGTTGACACTCTTACCTGAAGTGAATCCAGCTTACACCCCGAGGTAGCGTGTCCATAAGCTGCGGTCTGCGTTGAGGGCGGCCGAGCTGCCTTGCCACACGACGCGACCGCGCTCAAGAATGATGTGGCGATCGGCTAGTTTAATCAGCCGCTCAACGTACTTATCAATCACCAAGATCGTTTGCCCTTCTTGACGCAAACGTGCCAAGCACTGCCAAATCTCTTCGCGCACTAAGGGTGCTAAGCCTTCAGTAGCCTCATCCAAGACTAGCAGCTGTGGGTTGGTGACCAGTGCGCGACCAATCGCCAGCATTTGCTGCTCGCCGCCCGACAACGTGCGCGCCCATTGCGCATGGCGCTCGCCAAGGCGCGCGTGGTGGCGGAGAAGAATCCCGGCGCGATCGTCCTGGCCGCCGACACGGTCGTCGCCTGTGGGCGCCGGATCCTGCCCAAGGCCACCACGCGCGAAGATCGGAAGAGCACACGTCT
>CALCPT010000662.1 GCA_937897265.1 uncultured Alcaligenaceae bacterium | reverse complement strand
GTGGCATGCTTCAGCGGCATGGGCTGGACACAGCCCAGTTGCGCGTTGGCATCTGGGGCCGCGTGCAGCCGCTGGACACGCCACTGCGCGAACGGGATCGGGTGGAGGTCTACCGCGCGCTGTTGGTGGACCCGAAGGAGGCGCGGCGACTGCGCTACAAGCGCACGAAGGCTCCTGCCGTCTGAATCAGCGCGTTGCGGGCAACGGCGCGGCGCCTTTGACGCTCAACGGCACTCGGTGGCAGCGACGTCGCGCGCGACGCGCGCGCGCTACCCCAACGCGAACCCGGAGCTCGACGTGTTCCCCACGGGCTGGTCGCAGGCGGGCAAGTACACGCCGGGCGTGCTGAACATGCAGACGTCATTGACGCGGCAATCTCAGCCTACACCGCGCAACATTCTTTAGATGACGTGTTGGCAGCTATGAACGCTGCCGGCGTGCCTGCCGGAAAAAGTTACGATGCCGCTGATATTGCAAACGATCCGCACTATCAGGCGCGCGAGATGATTTTGGATGCAACCCTGGCAGATGGCTCGGTGGTGCAAGTGCCGGGTATCGTGCCTAAACTGAGTCAGACTCCGGGGCAGATTACTCGTGCTGCGCCCACCCTCGGTCAGCATACAACCGAAATCCTAGACTCCCTAGGTATCAGTGCCTCGCAACAAGCCGACTGGAAATCGCGAGGCGTGATTTAGAGACGCTACACAACGTGCACTTCAAACTCGCCCAAACCAGCGACTTTACCGATCAGCTTATCGCCTTTGACGACAGCACCCACTCCCTCAGGGGTACCGGTAAAAATCAAATCGCCTGGTGCCAGCTCAAACAAGCCTGACAGATAGGCAATGCTTTCAGGAATGTTCCAGATCATTTGCGAAAGATCGCTTGTTTGCTTTTGAACACCGTTCACCGACAACGTGATACTGCCTTGCGACAAGGTGCCGGTCAGTGCGCGTGGGTGAATCGGCCCGATCGGGCCTGACTCATCAAAGCCTTTACCGATTTCCCAGGGGCGGCCTTGCTTTTTGCAGTCATTTTGCAAATCACGACGCGTCATGTCAAGGCCAAGCGCATAGCCAAATATACAGTCATTGGCTTGTTCGACAGGGATATTGACGCCACCACTACCCAAAGCAACAACCAACTCCATTTCGTAGTGCAAGTTAGCCGTTTTAGACGGGTAACGAATTTGACCTGGCTTGCCTGCGGGGATTGCCACTAAAGCATCAGCAGGCTTACAAAAAAAGAACGGGTCTTCGCGACCGGTGAAGCCCATTTCTTTTGCGTGCTCGGCATAATTACGGCCGACGCAGTATACGCGTCGAACTGGAAATAATTGATCGCTGCCCACAATTGGTAAACCAACAATACCTGGGACTTCTACTGCATAGTTGCTCATGTTTGAATCCTGATTTCTAAAACGACTAGTTAACTTTTTGTTGGCTCAGCACCGCTTGCTGAAGCGAGCGGAGCCGTGGCGGGGGTCGAAGTGTCTGAGCCACCCTTGGACGCTACGTTGGGGATCGAAGTGTCTGGGCGACCATTAGGGCCCGCGTAGGGTGATACAGCAGCTGGCTCGGCCAAGTGCGTAATCGGCGCACTATCAAAGTACTCATCAAACTCGTCAGGTGGCCGAGGCGTGTAACCGGTAGAGGCAGTCGCCACCCGAGTGTCGCTCGAGTCATTACTCTGCTTTGCGTTCGAGGCGGTTTGCGCCCAATCAACCGGAAACCCACTGTCGGTTAAGTAAGCGAGCCCTTCGGCATGAAACACACCTGGGTCAGACTCAACCTCGGCTGCTGGTAAGTACGAATCAGCTAACAGAACCGGTAAGGTCGTGCCAACTGCCGTCGCTAAGCGCCACTGCGCAGCGGCTTCTTGAGGCCGATCAAGCTTATCAAACAAACTGGCGAGTAAGGCGTGCACACGCGCATCACTGCGACGCGCCAAGCTGCGTGTGAGGTAGAGTTCGGCCTGCCCCCACAACTGGCCGGACAGACAAAGATTACCCAGGGTCGTGAGTAGGTCTGGCGTCTCGGGGTTCTTTTGCAACCAGGCCTCTGTTTTTTCGAGCCGGCGAGCGACTTGAGTGGGCTCGCAGCGCGCATAGGCCTCAAGCAAACGAGGATCAAGGGCGTGTTCAAGAGCCGCCTCGAGAATCTTTGAAGCCTCTTGCGGCTGCCCCGAAGCTTCAAAAGCCGCAGCACCCGCTAAAGCCACCTCTGGCAATATGCGTTCATCTGACTTAAGGTCTTTCCAGATTTTTTGCCAATCACCCGAGTGCAAGGTTTCACGCAAACGAGCGGCTGCGGCGGTTTCGATCAAGGCACGTGCTTCAATCACCGGTAAGATCGGAAGAGCACACGTCTGAACTCC
>CALCPT010000661.1 GCA_937897265.1 uncultured Alcaligenaceae bacterium | reverse complement strand
CGGGTGCGAGCCGCGATCCGCGATACGACCAGCATCAGGCAGGGCGATGAAATCGTCTCCGTCGATGGAGAGACCATTGAGGCACGGGTGTCGCGGATTACGCCCTTTCTGGCCGCCAGCACACCGCAGGGGATGCGCCTTGCCCTGCAGTCGCGCCTGATTATTTTGGATGAAGCCGTCTCTGCTCTGGATAAATCGGTTGAGGCACAGGTACTCAATCTTTTGCTTGATCTCAAAGACGAATTCAAACTCACTTACGTATTCATTAGCCACGACCTCAACGTCGTGCGTTATATATCGGATCGGGTCATGGTGATGTATCTGGGCCAAGTCGTCGAAATTGGCGACTGCGAAACGCTGTTTAATTCGCCGCGTCACCCCTACACGCGCGCACTGCTCTCGTCAGTGCCCTCGATGGATCCCGATCATCGAACCGAGACGCCCCCGTTGGCGGGCGATCCTCCAAATCCGATTAACCCGCCTTCTGGCTGCCGTTTTCATACTCGCTGCGCGCAGGCCCAACCCATCTGCTCGACGAAAATGCCCCCCTTAGTATCAAGCAAAGATGGTCAGGGCGTAGCCTGTTGGATCCATGTTGAAAACAGCGGCCACTCGCAAGCCGTTTCAAACACTCAAGGGGCTGTATGAACACCACCGAAACCCCCTTTGTCGATATTCGCGACCTCACCGTTACGTTCACAGGTGGCAAAAGCCCCGTCAAAGCTGTCAATGGCGTCACGCTCGCGGTCAAGCGCGGTGAAGTCGTCGCCCTGATCGGTGAATCTGGATCAGGCAAGAGCGTCACCTTGCGCTCGATCTTGCGCTTGCACAATGCTGCACGTTCAAAAATTGAGGGTCAGATTTTAGTTGGCGATCAAGACGTCGTACAACTGTCAAATAGCGCTTTATCTAGTTTTAGAGGCAAAGTTGCCTCGATGATTTTTCAGGAGCCGTTATTGGCACTTGACCCGGTATACACGGTCGGCAGCCAAATCATCGAAGCGATCCTGCGTCATGAAAACATCAGCCGCGACGAAGCGCGGGCTCGCGCTCTTTCATTATTTGAACGCGTACGGATCCCGAGCCCCGAGCGTCGCCTAGATGCCTACCCGCACGAAATGTCGGGCGGCATGCGTCAGCGTGCGATGATCTCGTTGGCGCTGGCCAGCGAACCGCAGTTACTGTTAGCCGACGAACCCACCACAGCACTGGATGCTACGGTGCAAATTCAAATCCTACTGTTGTTGCGTGAGCTGCAACGCGAGTTGGGGTTATCTGTCATTTTCGTGACGCATGATCTGGGTGCAGCTGTCGAAGTGGCAGATCGCATCGCTGTGATGTATGCCGGGCGTATTGTCGAACAGGGAACGACCCGTGCGATCATGCGCTCGCCACGTCACCCCTACACCCGCGCACTGTTAAAAAGCCTAGCGCACGGCGCAGTTAAAAAAGGTACGCGGTTAGAAACGATTTCAGGGTCACCCCCTGATCTGACCAAACTGCCGCCAGGCTGCGCCTTTGCCGAACGCTGTAGCCTAGCGGTTGAGTCGTGCAAACAAACCGTGCCCGAGCTAGTTTGGCTGACGCCAGACCACAGTGCACGGTGTTTGCGCACTGAACAAACTGCTGTTCCAATCTAACCGTCGCAACTTACCCGAGAGCACCGACAGCACCAAAGATTCGCATCAGGCGTTTAGCTGGTGCCGAGTACTCGAACAACCATCGACCAACCTAAGTGCGCACTGCGACCCGGCCAAACCTAAAGACACACTGTCTTTAGGTTTGGCCTTTCTACAAACATTATTGCAGTGTGCGCTCAAAGACAAACTTGCCCTCGCGCCAATCCACCGGCACGACGTCTTTGGGCCCAAACTTACCTTGCAGGATCAGCTTGGCGATCGGGTTTTCAAGATTCTGCTGAATCGCGCGTTTTAGCGGTCTGGCACCAAAGACTGGGTCAAACCCGCCGCGAGCCAGTTCTGCTAACGCCGCTGCTGACACCTCAAGCACCATGTCTTGTTGCGCAAGCCTTGCGGATAAACGTTGAACCTGAATACCGGCAATCTTCTCGATATGCTGACTTTGTAAGGCATGAAACACCACAACCTCGTCAATGCGATTCAAGAATTCTGGACGGAAGTGTTGCTTGACCTCATCCCAGACAACTTCTTTGATCGCTTCGTAAGGTTTACCGACCATCGCTTGAATGTGATGAGAGCCCAGGTTAGACGTCATGACAATGACAGTATTTCTAAAGTCAACGGTACGACCTTGGCCATCGGTTAAGCGACCATCGTCTAACACCTGTAACAACACATTAAACACATCGGGATGCGCTTTTTCGATCTCATCAAATAGAATCACGCTATACGGTTTACGCCGCACAGCCTCAGTGAGCGAGCCCCCCTCTTCGTAACCGACATAACCCGGAGGTGCACCAATCAAGCGTGCGACCGAATGCTTCTCCATGAACTCACTCATATCGATACGGATCAAGTGCTCGTCGGAGTCGAACAAAAAATCAGCAAGCGCTCGAGTCAGTTCGGTTTTACCGACACCGGTTGGCCCCAAAAACAAGAACGAACCATAAGGTCGCGCAGGGTCTGACAATCCAGCACGCGAACGCCGAATCGCATCAGCCACTAACCCAACGGCCTCATCCTGACCGACTACACGTTGGTGCAGGCGATCTTCCATTTTGAGCAGTTTGTCGCGCTCGCCGGTCATCATTTTCGACACGGGGATACCTGTGGCACGTGACACGACTTCGGCGATCTCTTCTGCCCCAACCTGGGTACGCAAGAGTCGCGGACGCTCGGTCGTGCCAGGCGTAGCTCCCGCCAATTCGGCGGCTTTTAAACGCGACTCAAGCTCTGGCAAACTGCCGTATTGGATTTCAGCCAACTTATCGAACTGACCTTTGCGTTGCAGCTCGGCCATTTGCAGGCGCAGC
>CALCPT010000660.1 GCA_937897265.1 uncultured Alcaligenaceae bacterium | reverse complement strand
CAGTGCGGTCGGCTGCTGCGCAGGCTCGCTGCACGGGCTTTTCGCCAAAGTTAGCGGTGTGACCACCAAACGGACGCTGATAAATCGTGCCATCCGCGTTACGGTCAAACGGCATACCCATGTGTTCAAGTTCGTACACGGCGTTTGGGGCCTCGCGGCACATAAACTCAATCGCGTCTTGATCGCCCAACCAGTCTGACCCCTTGACGGTGTCATACATGTGCCAGTACCAGTTGTCTTCGCTCATGTTGCCTAATGAGGCGCCGATACCACCCTGCGCTGCAACAGTGTGCGAGCGAGTTGGAAACACCTTAGACAACACAGCAACTGAAAGCCCGGCGTTTGCGAGCTGTAACGAACAACGCATGCCGGCACCGCCGGCTCCCACGACCACCACATCGAACTGACGGCGCGGTAAAGATGATTTGACGGCGACCACGGCTTAGTTTCTCCAGAGGGTGTGTACAAAGTACACGACTGATCCAGCCAACCACAGGATAGTGAGGACCAGCAAAAATAAACGAATACCTACAGGCTTGACATAATCCATCCAGATATCACGCACGCCAATCCAGGCATGCCAGGCAAGCGAGAACATGGCCAACGAGGCAAGCACTTGACCCGCAGGGATACCGAAACAGGTAAACGTGAAGAGATTTTTCCAGCCAGCATAAGTGAATCCTGACATTGTCAGAATACCGACTAGCAGAACCAAGGTATAGATCGCCAGGATGATGGCGGTTACGCGTTGGATGATGAACTCACCAGTGCCGTAATGCGCACCAACCACCACACGTTTAGGGCCAATTTTTTCAATAGGGACCATTACCAGACTCCGAACAGTTTAAGACCAAAGACAACCGTCAGCGCGAGGCTAACGCCCATCACTACACTCGCGCTTTTTGCTGCGGACTCTTTATCGACGCCAATATGCAGATCAAGCAAGAGGTAGCGAATGCCGGCACAGAAGTGATGCAGGTAGCCCCAGATTAAACCGAGCAAAATCAACTTCATCAGCGGATGGCCGATCACTTTGGACATTGACGCGAAGCCTGCCTCAGAGACAAAACTCATCGCAAACAAAGCGATCAACAATGGCAAGCACAAAAATAATGCGGCGCCACTGCTTCGATGAAGAATC
>CALCPT010000659.1 GCA_937897265.1 uncultured Alcaligenaceae bacterium | reverse complement strand
TGGTGGTACCTAACCAAATGTCAGGCATCGTCACGCGCGACTGAGGACCTGCAGATAACGCGCTGAAGACTTGCCAACTTAAGAATGCCGACCTTCCATCCAATTCGTATTCATTACCGTCGTTCGACGTAACACGATAGATACCCTCATGCGTCATCACAGAGGCTAGTCCAGTCCAGCCAGATAGCTGAGCGTGCGCGTTGAGTTGCTGATCCGAGTCCTCTACCGCAACAACAATAGGCTCGACATAATCTAGCAACTGAATCAACTTATCAACGAGAGCCCCCTCAACCGTAGTGGCCTGAGCGTCGTTTCGGTTAAAGATGTAAATAGTTTTAGCAAGCGGCGGCTCGTATAAATCACTTAATTGCGCGTACTCAGAAAAAAATCTTATCAGACACGTCTCGAGATCAGAATAATCTCGCTGAACGACCAACGGTACAGGTGCCGCCTCATGATGATCCGACAAAAGCTCATCATTTACCGTTAAGTCGTTTTGCTCCTTTACAGCCCCAACGACTTTGGTCTCGATGGTCGTGTCAATCAAGACAGTGTTGCTTTCGCTTGCTGTGTCGATAAAGACCGTGTTGCTTTCGGCCACCTTATCTGTGACGACACCATAAGACTGATACGTCTGCTGCGCGTCTAGCTTTCTAATAATTTCGTCAGTCGAAAGCAGTTGCTCAAAGCGCTTTGATAAACGTGCAACCAGTTCATCGCGTAGTTCATGTGCAATGCGATTTGATACGCCAAAGGCAAAAAATCCACCCGCGGCTACCGACGATAGCTTCACAGAATAGAGCGAGCTCTCAAACGTTCCTGAAATTGAAAAACCATCCTCTTGCAAATCCCTCCATGAAGCAAAAAAGTACTTCGAATTAACGCTTAAATTATTTGAGCGGTACACGCCTTTAGTACCGATGACGCCGGCACCGCCATTCAGTGCTAACTCTTTGCGACCGTTTATCGACGGATCAGGATTAACGGCAAGAATGTCATACGGATCAATCTCAAGACTAGTGCTAATTTGGCGCAACTGAAAATAGTCAATTTGCGAACGCAGCCAAACGACGTCTGATTCCTGAGGGTCGGCTTGAGCCAGTATTTGAAGTAACTGAACAAAGTCGTTTAGGATTTCTTCAAAGGTTGTTTTGGCTTTCTCAACACTCGAAAAATCTTCTGCTTGCAAAATTCGCAGTGGAGGACCAAGGTCTAAAGAAAAAGTCGATCCTGCGTCCTTAGCCTCGGCAGATGGCTCCAGTGACGCTGAAGTGGAAAGAGGAGTTGATTCGGGTAGCGATCGATGATCCGGCGTGTTCGCGTTGACAGAACTGATGACTTTGTGACTATCAAAACTCTTTGAAACATCGTCCGCAGCGCCATACCTGCTCTGTAAGTATGCATCGGGATCAAAGTCGTCATCCTCAACGACCGCTGGACTATCTACTTTAACTGGATGACTAATTTCGTGAGCTTCCGTAACAGCTTCAGAAGCCCGCGGGGCCACAACCGTTGAGGTGGGCTGCTCGATCTCTTGTTGCTGTGCGGTCAACCTGACGAGTCTAACTGGTTCCCACACTTTCGCCTGCGGATCTTTCTTAGCTGGGGCTGTATTTGCTCCATCTGCTGAAATCACCCCACCCATATTGGTCGTAAAAGACTGACTGCTAATGTTTGCTCTTGCCGCTTCACTATTCTCTGCATAGATGCGGATTTCACTGGCAATGGCGTAGTCTTCGATCGCACCCGTTAAAGATTGGGCGCTTACGACGCCATCACGAACGGAATGAAACCCGACAAGGGAGAGCATCAAATCCGTTTCGACGGTTTTTTGCATCCCTCGTAACAAACCAGTGACTGGCTTTAAGTGAATTTTGTTTTTTGTTTGAGGATGGACGATCGAGATTGACAGCTTCTGAATATTTTTTTTTGATGCATTTTCAATGCGAAAAGACAACACCGTATTGCCATTCGCAACACCGGCCCTGGCAGATGAGGCGTCGTACGAAAGCTTAAGTTCAAGTAAGGTATTTTGTTCTTGCTCTTGCTTGGTTTGCTCAATCAGAGTGACGGCCTGTGCTTGACTAATCCCCATGTCTTGCGCACCATCAAGCAGCGCATCAAGCACATCTGCAATGTCGTTCCCGTCGAGTAAAACTTGTTGAACAAAATCCTTAAATTCTTTTGCCCGCACAGGATCCAGCTCTTGCACATCAGAGCTGACCATTTTGAGCGCTATGGGGTCGCTTAACTGCGTCTGTTGAGCAAGCGCTTGGATGTTTGTGCCGCACCTTCCACAAATCTTTGTACCCTTCTTAATAAACTCAAGGTGGTCACACTCTGCACTTAGGTCAAACGACTCAGACATCTTTTCCCTTGCTAGCATCGTCCTTAGCCGCAGGGGCGTCGGCTTTGGCGTTTCCTTTATTACCCGCCGCCGTTGCCGCAACCTTGGCCATGGCATCTATAGATTTTTCATTCCAGCGTTCGGCACTGGCCACGGTTCTTTCGTTCACTTGATCGACTTTCGCCGCGGATTCTTTCTGCGCATTGAGCGCTGCCATCATGACTTCCATTTGACGAGTCGTCGAACTTTCATTTGATTCTTTTTGCATGGCGAGCATGCGCTCGAGCATCTCGGCTTTGGTCTCCGCCACTTTGGCGTCGACAGAGGCGCTTGAAACGGCCGCATCCGCTGAGGTTAGATTTCTGAGCGCTTCAGTCGCGCCGGCATCGACCAACAGCTTCGCCTGCATCGCCAATATTTGTGCTGGTGTCATGCCCTTGAACTGCTCTTTTTGGGCAATCTCAATATCAGCCATCATCTTTAGCTTTTGCAATTGAAGCTCATGCTCTAACCGAACACGCTCAAGTTCAATTTCTTGCTCAGAGCGCTTTTTATTCAAATCAAACTCTTGTTCGGAGCGCTTTTTATTGAGTTCGGAGGTCTGCTCGTGAGTAATGATATCGATACCGCGCTTGGCACGTAACCGAGCCAAGCGGTCTTCAACAGAGGCATCCAACTCTGCCTTAGCTCTTGCAGCTTGCCCAAGTAAATCTTCTTTAGAAAGTTTGGCCTGGGTGAGCAATTGCTCTTTTGATAAGTCGTGCGCTAAGACTTTATTTTCAAGCCCCATTTCATGATCAAGCTGGGATAATTGATCCGAGCGATCAGACTTGGTTGCCTCTTGTAAATCCTCGCGATCAAGGCGACGCGTTTCACGGCCTAACGTACGACCATCCCGCAACATATCAATTTCGCGCTCAACAAACAATCGATTTTCATCGACCTTTTGTTTCGCATCTATTTGCTGACGCTCAAAATCAATATCTAAGTCTGTACGGTGCTGTGCCAGGCTGTCGCGCTCAACCTGATGATTATGCTCTGCGTCACGCACGTCTCGAATTCGTTGCGCTTGGCGCAACGCAAAGTCGGCATCCGCGATTTCGAACTGAGCCTGTTGCCCCTCAAGCTCGCGCAATTGCTCACGAATCTGAGCGCGGGTTTGTAAGCGCCAGTCGGCGTCAGCACTTCTAAAATCAATAATCGAAAACTCACCAATCGGGCCGAGCGTTCCCGTAGCCATTCTCTCGTTCAGTGCACGAGCGACCGCTTGTAGCACCTCTACCTCGCCAAAACGCGAAGTCGATAATTTTTGGCATAGTGGTCGTAACACATCAACACACTGACCGGCTATTTCATCAGTGCGAACATTGGGCTGATCGTACGAAACGAAAGACAGATCAAAAATTAACTGCTCACCATCTGCCGAGATCAGTCGACGGGCAGAATCGCCCCGCGCTGCAACGCTCGCCTCAAGCACCGCCGAGGGCTTTGGACTGCCACACTCTTCACAAAAGGCATTACTTAGATCATTCTCGTGCTTACACCCAGAGTTAGCGCACTGCCAATTCTTTTGATTAAATTGATTTAAACCCGTTGGCTTAGCTGCATATTTTTGCGCTAAGGCTAGGGTATTCTCATCGAGCGTGATTTGGTGACGAAAGATTTGTGAGCCAGGGCGAAATCTGACAAATGTCGATAATCCCAATAGTTGCAAAGCGCTACGCTTCAACTCATCGAGCGCTTGATCCAGTTGGCCCTTATCAACGGCAGTCTCTTGCCCTTGCTCCCACGCAATTTGTGGCACTGGCATATCGAGCAAATTACGCACGAAAGGATTGAGTTGAGCCTGAGCGCGCGCGCAAAAGTCTTCAAGCGTCAGATCATCTCGGCCAGACATAAAGTTCTGTAAGAAACGACCGATTCGCTCTGCTGCCTCAGGGGCGGGTTGTCCGCCGACGCCTATCTCACCCGGATCAAGCCATAAGTCAATCGCGTAGATTCCTTGCTCAAATTGCCCAACCGAGATTCCGTTAAAGGCTTTTGCATTGACTGTTCCGGTGATGCGTGCGAGTGATAGACCTTTTAAGTCTGCGATTAGAAAAACCTCGGCGGTTTTCGGTGGGGCTTGCAGACCGGGGTCTTTGAATACAGTAATCCGGCCTTCGTTTAAAACGACCAAGTGGTAGCCATAAAGATTGGCAAAAGCCGGCCCGCTGGCGCCTTTTTTATATTGACTGATGGGTGTAGTCTTTTTCGTAGAGAGCAGATTTTGAAATATCGCCCCTAAACTGACACCAATTTTCTTGGCACCTTCCCAAATTGCACTGAAGCCAGTGGATTCTTCTTTGACTTTATTGTCCGATGAGCTTGACGAAGAGATATCGGATGCCCGAGGCATCAGTGTCTCAAGCAATGCCTTATTTAGGCGTCTTGCAACGTAGCGTGTCACAATTTGATCGTCGTTTGCGGCCATTTGCTTTCCTTCAATTGATATTTCTGAATTAAGGTACCCCGGTCGTCCATCACTACTAATGCACCTGCCCGCTTGCCAGGCAGCGTCGGTATCTCGGCAAGATGAAATCGTTTTTCACCAAGCTGTAAAGCCTGAAACGATGCTCGAGTAAGGTCCAAGCCCGCGTCGCCAAGAGCCCTGCTCAAGTGGCTAAATACGCCGATCTGTTGATAGCGTTTTAACACTTGATCCGCTTGCAAAGAAAAAAACGAGGCATCAGCCCCGAGCGACGTCCGTAATTTTTGTCTGATATCGGTCAGGATTTTATCCTGTCCTGCACTTAGGGGGAGACGGAAGTTGCCCGCTCGGACCTGCTCGAGTAACGAAGGTTTGGGCTCGAACTGTTGCCTAGGCAGACCTATCTGGCTAAATTTATTTTTGTTTTCTTTGTTTGGTAAAGAGACCCAAGGGGCGCCATACAGCGAAAAGTGCAAAACTTCCTTCAGACATCGCGCAAAGAATGTTGGGTGTCGTTCAAGGGCGTCAACCAGGGCTTTTTGTTTTGCATACACTAGCGCTGCCCCAGCAGATAAACCCGTGTCGGCGGCCGTCCAAAACTCAGCACAGACTTGTAGTGCGCCAGGAGGTACCTCTTGATGTTCTTGTTCAGAGGGTTGCGTGCAATAAACATTAGAAGATGCCGCGATGGCAACCCTTCCTCCATTGCCTAGAAATCGACAGAGCAGGCCACTGTCCCACCAACCAGAATCTCCACCGTGACAGGCGAATAAAAACAACGAATCGCCGTCGCAATCCGTCAACTCAGAGAAATCATTGGCAAACCCGCTGTTGGTGTCCGTGTCGTCTGAATAAAAATAAAAGGACTGTCTTCCCGAACCGTCGGGCTCGGCTCCGTGCCCATTAATAAGTATTCGCTTAACAGTCGCATTCGTTCTGCCTCTCAGGCTGACGTTGTCAAGAAAGTCTGAATACTCGTCATGCGGCGGGACAATGTAGAGGCTGGCGCGCACGTCCAAACAATTAAAAATGACCTCGCACTCCCATATCCAATCTTCTTCGTTTGCGGTCAACGCCACCCATTCGACCGTCGCGTCACTTAAATCCTTGTCAAGTGATTCTAGATATGAACGCCAATCACAGAATTGATCGAACGGTATTCGACCGACCGGTATCATGTCAGACAGATGTTGAATGCCAATCTTCTGCAGTAACTGTCGTGTCAAAAGACTTTGATCCGCATCAAACGGATTAGGTAACTCATCGATCGAAAACGCTTGTGTACCGTACAAAAAGTCTGACTCGACGAAATGGTGGCTCGTCAAATTTTTCGAGGCACGCTGCGTGATGCCGTCATCGAATAATCGATCGGTGGGCACAGTGGCTATCGTACCGACCAAACAAATTGATTCAATTTGTCCTAAGCGATGCATCCTTGCTGATAATTCACGGATTGCACCAATCGAGGTGAATCGCTCTATTTTAGAAAAAGGATACTTCTGCTTAAGCCAAACGACCGACTCCTCAGACTGATTACTGCCCAGCACGAATAAGGTTCGCACGTTGGAGTGCGGGCGAGTCGAGGAGAGCTTCAGCGAAGATGACGCAAGATCCATCACGCGGGTACCGCAGTTTCCGCAAAACTTACTAGAATCTCTTAGATCCAACCTACAATTTTGGCAGATCATATAGATTAGTTGTTAGACAGGTAGATCATATTTATTGGTTGTTATTTAGCCAGCCATACAAGGCTTCGGCTGGTTCAGTGTCCGACCTCGTTGCTTCGGCAATATACTACGCAAATTGATAAGAATAATTGAGAGCGCGCAAAGGCTGTTAAGAACTTTGCTCGGCGTGGCGTGTATAAAACGCCACGGCCTCATCTAGCGAACGTGTACGTGCAAACGGCGGCAAACCACGCCACAGTTGCTTGCCATAAGGCTTATCTACGAGCCGTGTATCACCCACCATCAACACACCCCAGTCGGTTTCGCTACGAATCAACCGACCTGCACCCTGTTTCAGGGCAATCGCTGCTTCTGGCAGTTGATATTCCATAAATGGGTTGCCACCGCGACTGCGGCAAGCCCTCAGGCGAGCTTCAAGTACAGGATCATCGGGTGGCGCGAAGGGTAGTTTATCAATCGCTACCAAGGTCAAACGGTCACCCTGAACATCGATGCCCTCCCAGAAGCTTGCGCTTCCGACCAGAACCGCATGATCCAGCGTACGAAACCGTTCGAGCAAGTCGCGGCGTGTACCGTTACCTTGTCGCATGAGCGGCCACGTGATGCCGAGACGATCGTAGGCATCACCAATCAAACCGGCCACGCGTTCGACCGCACGCAGTGTGGTGCATAACACCAGCGCCCCGCCCTGACTGGCTTGAATTAAGGGCATGAGCGTATCGACAAAGGCTGGCAAAAAATCGGCAGATTGCGGTGGCGGCAATTCTTGCGGCACGTAAAGTAGAGCCTGAGTTGGATAATCAAACGGCGACTCAAGTCGCAGGGTTTGCGCATCGTCTAAGCCCAAGCGTGAAGTGAAATGTGAAAAATCACGATGCACGGATAGCGTCGCTGATGTAAAGATCCAAGCCTGACCGCCCTGCCGGTAGCGCGAGAACGCCTCGGCAACTGAAAGGGGGGCTGCGTGCAAACGCACGTGATGTAATCCGCACTCAACCCAACGAACCACCTGCTGCAGATCATCTATTGGCGCACGCGACTCGCGACTAGGTTGCCCCCACTTTGCCAAACGTTCAGCCAGCTCTTGGCAGGTGCGCGCAGCCGCAGCCAGATCGGGATGTTTTTCTTCGACGCTTGCGAGCATCTTGCCGATTTCATCGAGCGCCAACTGTAAGGTTGCTCGCGCGGCATCAAAGACCTCGGGCTCAGGAAACGCCTCAAAGGTCACGCGCTTGGAGGGCATGTGCTCAAGCCCGGCGCAGGCCAGACGCAACTCGCGGGCCGTATGCTCAACTCTGCGCGCTTGCTCCGACCAGTTGGTGAGCTCTCGGGCGTGCGCCAAGCCGGCGATCTCAATGAGCTTAGCCAGATCTAATAGCTGATGGGTTGACAGGCTATTGCCCAAGAAACGCGTCGCGGTATCGGGCAATTGATGCGCTTCGTCAAACACCACAGTGTCAGCGGCGGGTAACAAGTCTGTAATGCCCTCGTCGCGCAACATCAAATCCGCCATAAACAAGGCGTGGTTGATCACAACCACGTCAGCCTCTTGTGCCTGCCGGCGCGCCTTCAACACAAAGCAATCGCGAACATTAGGGCAGTCTTGACCCAAGCAATTTTCACGGGTTGAGGTCACACGCTGCCAGATTTCGGCCTCTTCGGGAACTGTCGGCAAATCTGCACGATCACCTGTGGTCGATTGTTGTGCAAAGGTTTGGATATGACGCAGCTGCTGCACTTCAGCGCGCGACTTTAAGCCACGATCTTCGGTTTGTAACTTTTCAAGATGATAGTGGCACACGTAATTGCCGCGCCCCTTGAGCAAGGCGATTGAAGCAGGCACACTCAGGGCATCGCGCACACGCGGCAAATCGCGTGCAAACAACTGATCCTGCAGGGTACGGGTACCTGTCGACACCAACACTTTGCCGCCCCCCAGTAACGCGGGAACTAAATACGCCCAGGTTTTGCCGGTACCCGTACCCGCCTCAGCGACTAAGGTTGAACGTTCGGCAATCGTGCGCTCAACCATCTGGGCCAACTCGATTTGCGAAGGTCGCACGCGAAAGCCCGGCGCAATAGCGGCAAGGGGCCCTTCGAGCGAAAAAAGCTGAGAAATCGAGTGATCTGACATAAGTGGCACCAAGAATCTAGGCGGATCATACCGCCTCAGCTGAATAAGAACTCTTAGTGTGGCAAAATCGTCCGTTTGCCTTAGCTAAAAAGCCCTCATTCCAATGACTGAACCGACTTCTGCCAAAACTTCCACCCAAGCCACTGCTGCAACTGCGGCAAACACGACCTCTGTTGCCTCCGGTGCGACGGTAGCTGTCACTGCTGCTGCCTCTTCTGCAAAGCCCTCCGCTGCGGCGCCTGGCACAACGGCGACCACATTTAGTGCACCCGTCACGTCCCAAGAGGCTGAAGTACGGATTGTGGCTCAGCTCGCTCAAGAACTTGGCATTCGTGCCGCACAAGTGCTTGCCGTGATTGAATTGCTCAACGATGGCTCGACTGTACCGTTCATTGCTCGCTATCGCAAAGAAGCCACCGGCGGTTTAGATGACACCGTGTTGCGCAACTTGGACACGCGTCTTCTGTATTTGCGCGACCTCGAAGAGCGTCGTGCGGCGATCTTGGCCTCGATTACAGAACAAAACAAACTCACGCCTGAACTTGAAAAGTCGATCCAACAAGCTGACACCAAACAGCGCCTTGAAGACCTTTATGCTCCGTTTAAGGTCAAACGCCGTACCCGTGCGCAGATTGCCCGTGAAGCGGGACTAGAGCCCTTAGCCGACGGCATTTTGACTGACCTGCAATGCGACCCTGCTGTGCTCGCCGCACAGTACTTCAACGCCGAAGCTAATATCAACGATGTCAAGGCCGCGCTCGACGGCGCCCGCGATATTTTGGCAGAGCGCTACGCTGAGAATGCCGACTTGCTGAGCGATATGCGTACCCATTTGTGGTCGCACGGATATCTGTA
>CALCPT010000658.1 GCA_937897265.1 uncultured Alcaligenaceae bacterium | reverse complement strand
AACCGACAACACATAACTTCTAAATTGTGTCAACGCATATTGGAGGACGGCGCGCATCAATTCCTCTTTTGAAGAAAAATGGTGCAACAAACCCGCCTTGCCAAGACCCGTGGCCTCGGCCAACATGCTGATGGAAGCGCTTGTCTTCATAGGCGATGAGCATCGCGAGGAAGCGCGGGTCAACATCCTGCGAGGTAACAGGAAGACGCCAGTAGCCATCCTTCGTGATGAAGGGGCGGAGCAGCTTGCCATCCTTGTCGGTCACCAGCGTCGAATAGGTGATGTCCTTGCCGAGCGGTACGGGTCCGAGCCGCCGCAGCGTCTCGGTCGAAGCAAAGCCCGCCTCGCGCAATCTCTCGGTGAGCTCAGCGTCGGGCTGACAAATTGCCTCAAGATAGTGACCACGCTCGCGCATCGCCACCATCTCTTTAAAGACTCGGTGCTCTTGTCCACCAAAACTGGTGGCTGCCTCTGAGTGAATAATTCGTAAACGGCGCTCGTCAGACATCAGTAGGCCACTTCAACATCGGCAGGCGATGTCCAGCACGTGAGTTGCTCGACCAAACTATCTGACAAACGCACTCGCCACGAATCGTCGAGCCTGAGCGTGCAGGCCAGGCCCGCGTTTTCGTATAACACCTCAACGGGCGTACCGCCCGCCGTCGCCTCTGGATTGACCCGAAACGGACTCAGCATTTTTTTGAGCAAGATGGCATCTGCATTACCGTTTAGACGAATGCGCAGGGCCTTGGCACGCGCCTCGCGCGCTAGCTGTAAATCATAAATATTTTCGGCAACAATTCGCGTGCCTTTCGAGTGCTCATTATTGGTCACTTTGACCTGCATGATCACAAGTTGATCTTCGCGCAAACGATTGCGATGTTGCTCAAAAATTTCAGAATATACGGTCACCTCAACTTGTGCCGAACCATCATCAAGCGTAACGAATTGCAGTTTGCCTTTTGAGGTCATCATCGTGCGAAGGGCACAAATTACCCCCGCAATCCATTGCGAATCGCGCAACGGCTCAAGCCGCACCAAAGGTCTAGGTGCAAACAACCGAACTTCGTCGCGCCAGACATCAAACAAATGGCCACTAAAGAAAAAGCCAAGTGCAGTTTTTTCTTCAGACAAGCGGGTGTGTAGGCTCCAGGGAGCGATCGAGGCCAGCTCATCGGCGACCACCTCATGGCTATCATCGCCAAACAGCGAGACTTGATTTGCACTACGGTCGTGCTGCTCTGCGGCCTCAAGTGCAGTCCCAAGCGAGGCCACCAACGCGCCTCGATTTTGCTCGACCGAATCAAAAGCGCCAACACGAATTAATGCTTCGATGCTGCGTTTATTGACAGCGCGCCGATCAATGCGACGGCAAAAATCGAAGAGACTGGTAAAGGGCCCTGCTTGGCGGGCACGCAAAATTTCTTCAACAGCCCCCTGCCCCGTACCTTTAACAGCCCCCATTCCATAGCGAATCGTTCGGGGTGGTAATCCCTCTTGAGTCGCCGCATCAGCGACCGGCTCAAACCGATAAGCAGAGGTATTGATATCGGGCGGTAAAACAGTGATGCCATTGGCCAGGCAGTCGCGCCAAAAAATCTGCACCTTGTCGGTGTCGTCCATGTCTGACGACAAGGTCGCGGCCAAAAACTCAGCTGGGTGATGCGCCTTGAGCCACGCGGTATGGTACGCAATCAGGGCGTAAGCCGCTGAGTGTGATTTGTTGAAGCCGTAACCTGCGAAGAGCTCCATCAGATCAAACAGCTTGACCGCGACCTTGGGGTCGTAGCCCTTTTTGAGTGCCCCCTGCTCGAACAACTCGCGATGCGCAGCCATTTCTTCGGGCTTTTTCTTACCCATCGCGCGTCGTAACAGATCGGCACCACCAAGCGAATAGCCGCCAATGATCTGCGAGATCAGCATCACTTGCTCTTGATACACAATCACGCCGTAGGTGCTTTTCAGCGTCGGCTCAAGATCAGGATGAAAGTAATCGACATTAGCGCGGCCGTGTTTGCGGTTCACAAAATCGTCGACCATCCCTGACTCGAGTGGACCTGGCCGAAACAGCGCCAAGACCGCAATGATGTCTTCAAAGGTATTGGGACGCAGTTTTTTAAGCAACTCTTTCATGCCGCGCGATTCGAGCTGAAACACCGCGGTCGTATTTGCGTTACACAGAATTTGATAGGTGGCCGGGTCGTCAAGCGGCACCGACATAATGTCAAAGTCAGGCAACTTGGCATTGAACTGACGCACAAAACGTACAGCCCAATCAAGAATCGTCAGGTTACGCAAACCCAAAAAGTCGAACTTCACCAGGCCCGCGGCCTCCACGTCGTCCTTGTCGTACTGGCTGACGGCCGAATCGCTGCCCGGCTGCTGGTACAGCGGGCAGAAGTCGGTCAGCTTGCCCGGCGCGATCAGCACGCCGCCGGCATGCATGCCGATGTTGCGCGTCATGCCCTCGAGCTTCTGGGCCAGCGCGATCAAAGTCTTGACCTCGTCCTCGCGCTCCAGCCGCTCGGCCAG
>CALCPT010000657.1 GCA_937897265.1 uncultured Alcaligenaceae bacterium | reverse complement strand
ATTGAGATTGCACCGGCTAGCCAACAAAAGGTATTCACCCGTGCGCATTTGAGCGACGTTCTGGATATTGCTGCAGACTCGTCCTTACCAACCTATCAGTTGTCGGCACATCCGCCTTTGGCGCGCGATAAAGTGCGCTTTGTGGGTGAACCGGTTGTGATGGGCTTTGCGCCGACGCGTGCCGAGGCTGAAGACTTGCTTGAAACCGTTCAGGTGCAGTATCAAGAATTGCCAGCGTACGCTGACGTCTTAAGTGCCATGCAAGCGACGGACAACTTGGTGCATGAGCAATGGAAGGATAACGCCTTCGTCACCTTGTCGATTGATAAAAAGTTTGATGCACTTGCTGCACAGGCAGAGGTGGTTGTTCATCGAAAGATGAGCCTGTCGCGTCAGTGTATGGTGCCACTTGAGGGCAAAGCAGTACTCGCGTATTGGGATCATCAGGCGAATCAGTTAGTGGTGGTGAGCGCCACTCAAGTGCCGCATTTGATTCGTACAGCCCTCGCACAGTATTTGCAGATGGATCAGGGTCAGGTACGTGTAGTTTCGCCTGACGTGGGTGGGGCGTTTGGCTACAAATGCGTGCTGCAGCAAGAAGAATTGTGTGTCGCTTGGCTTGCCAAGACATATCGCAAACCGTTTCGTTATCTTGAAGATCGTCGTGAGCATTTGATCGCCGGTGCCAACACCCGCGAGCATCATTATGAAATGACTGCCTACGCCGATCGTCGCGGACGCTTATTAGCGCTTGATGCAAAGATTACGATCGATGGTGGCGCCTATTCAGTTTGGCCATTTACGATTGGGATTGAGCCAGGCCAAGCGATCGGAAATCTACCTGGTCCTTACGCCTTCGACGGCTATCGCTGCGTCACGCAATGTGTTGCAACTAACAAGCCTGGTTTCGTACCGTATCGAGGCGTTGCTCGCACCGGTGTCTGCTTTGCGATGGAGCTCACGCTTAACGCACTTGCACTTGAGGTGGGTCGCGAGCCCTGGGAGATTCGTCTTGAAAATCTTGTGCAACCCGAGCAGATGCCTTATGTGAACGTTGCAAATAAACACTTTGATAGCGGTGATTATCCGGCGAGCGTCAGGCGTGCACTTGAGATGATCAATGTCAAGGCTGTGCGTGCGCGTCAACAGCAAGGCGAGGCCGATGGGCGTTTGATTGGTGTCGGTTTAGCAACGTATACCGAGCAATCGGCTCACGGTACCTCAGTGTTCGCGGCGTGGGGGATGCCCATTGTGCCCGGCTTTGATCAGGCGATGGTGCGCATGACGCCTGATGGCGGTCTTGAAATCAGAGTGGGAGTGCACTCGCATGGGCAAGGGATGGAAACGACTTTCGCACAGATCGCGCATGAGGTCTTAGGGATTGACCTTTCTAAAATGCGTGTGATGCATGGCGACACGGGACAGACGCCTTATTCGAGCGGCACCTATGCCTCGCGTTCGCTAGTGATGTCGGGTGGAGCGGTCTCGCAAGCCTGTCAAAAACTCGTACCGCAGTTGTTGAAAATTGGTGCGCATCTGTTGGGCGCAGCTGTCAACGAGGTGGTTCTCGACGGTGGTTCAGTGTGTCTCGCTGAGAAGCGAGTGTCTTTGAGCGAAATTGCCAATGCCTGGTATCTGAGCCCACAGCTCTTGCCGCCAGATGTTGACCCTGCGGGTTTAGAAGCGACCGTTGGCTACAAGCCTCGTGTGGATACTGGTGCCTTTAGCTATGCCACGCATGTGGCTCTGGTTGCCGTGGATCCGCAGATGGGTGGGGTTGAAATTTTGGATTACGTCGTCGTTGAAGACTGTGGTGTACTCGTCAATCCAATGGTGGTTGAAGGGCAAACCATCGGCGGAGTGGCTCAGGGGATTGGGACGGCGTTGTATGAAGAAATGCGTTACGACGAGTTCGCGCAACCCTTAGCCTCGACGCTCGCAGACTACGTGATGCCCGGTGCGACTGAGGTGCCCAATATTCGAATGGATCATGTTGAAACGCCTTCGCCTCATACTGAGTTTGGTGCGAAGGGAATGGGTGAGGGGGGCGCCATTGCACCGCCAGCAGCGATTTTTGGGGCTGTCAATGATGCCTTGCGCAGAGTCGGTGCCACCGAATTGACGCGCACGCCGTCCTGCGCGGCCGCGCATTCGTGACGCCCGACGACGTGAAGAGCATCGCCCCCGACGTGCTCCGCCACCGCGTGCTGACGTCGTTCGAGGCCGATGCCGAAGGCGTCACCAGCGACACCATCGTCTCGCGTCTGCTCGCCGTCG
>CALCPT010000656.1 GCA_937897265.1 uncultured Alcaligenaceae bacterium | reverse complement strand
ATGACGGAACGAAGTTTCGAAGCCAAGATGCTCGACGTCTTTTGACCAAGCATCGCTTGCCATAAACCCTTGCTCGCCTCCGGCATGCAGGATGGCAGTTGCATTTGCCTCTTGCAACAGTGCCCAGAGTGGATCGAAATTAACGTGCGCGGGCGACCCGCCACCTGGAGGAATAGAGCTTGCAATGACAAAGGCCCGAATCCCCGCCTTGAGCATGCGCTTAGCTTCGTCAAGAGCTAGAGCAATATTATGCGTATTTAAAATCGCTACGGGCAACAAGCGCTTTGGTTCAGTTCGGCTAAACGCGATCGAATAGTCGTTCCAACCACGCATCGCGGATATTCCCATCGGTGAGTCAGAAAAAGCCCCCATCTGAAGTGCTGGGTCAGCAAAAACAAAGGCTCGATTCACACCCATAAAGTCCAGAGCTTTGAGACGCCCTTCTGACGTATAGGCACCTGCAGCGCCAGAACCCTTCAGATTCCAGACCGTTGTCTCGTTGTAGTCGGATGCCTCAGTGCCCATGATCTCAGAGACTGACTCTCTTTCATCATCTGACATCTGGTCAATGGCTTTTCGGCACATCTCAGCATAGAACTTACCGGCTTCTTTTCCGGCAACGTTCTCATAAAAATCAGGCGTTGGCGTAATGTGCGTATCAAGGTCGTTCATTTTGCCAACAAACGGTGTCAAATCAATCATGATAAAACCTCAAAATTTCTGCCTGAGAAAGATGGTGTGCCTAATTGGTCGAGCAGATTATAAATACTAATCGTCTGCAATCTTCACAAGTATCTAGCTTCTACTCAAACAAAGCTCTCAAAACCTCAACTGCCAGCGCTTTCAGGCTCTCTGTAGGACATTTTGAGGTAATCTAGGTACCTATCTGAAGTTACAAGGATTTTTGCCTGAATTGCAATTTTTTAGCAATCAAAACGCGACTGATCTTTACGTAAAAATTGTTTTAAGTTGAGCCATGGATGAGAATTTTGAAGCTCGGCTTGGTTCACTCTCTCCGGCTAAGCGTGCACTCCTAGCAAAAATCAAGGCGGCGAAGGTCCAGGCCAGTGCAACTGAGAAGCAGCGCGGTGACGCCATTGCGCGACGAAGCGATCCTACGAGCCCTGCGCCATTGTCGTTTGCTCAACAACGTCTTTGGTTTTTAGCCCAGCTCGATGGGCTTGACGCAACCTACAACATGCCCTCAGCGGTTGAGTTGCTCGGCCCACTTGACGTCACAGTGCTTAAAAACGTGTTTGGTGAGATTTGTCATCGCCATGAAGCACTTAGAACTAATTTTCATACGATCGATGGACAGGCCTATCAAATCGTCCGACCGACAAGAGACACAGATATCGCCATCGTTAACCTAGAAGATTTGGCGCCCAACAAACAACAAGAAGAATACGAACGGATTGCTTTAGCCACTTGCCACGCTCCTTTTGATCTTGAACACGATCACTTATTGCGTTTGAAATTAGTCAGATTCAGTCAAGAACGCTACATTCTGTTGATGGTCGTGCACCACATCGTCTCAGACGGCTGGTCAAACGGCAATGTTCTGTTAAAAGAAATTTGTGCACTGTACGAAGCGTTCTCGCGGGGCGCCTCTTCACCGCTACTGCCACTACCCATTCAGTATTCAGACTTTGCGCAATGGCAAAGACAATTGTTAGATGGCCCTCGCTCAGACATTCTCGTCAACTACTGGAAGAACAAGCTCAAAGGCATTCCAAGTCTGGTTGAACTCCCTACCGATTACCCACGCCCTCTCAGACAAAGTTACGCCGGAAAAACCACTTACTTTACGATCGACGCACGTAGACTGCAGTCTCTAAAGTTGCTCGGGAAACCAATCGGCGCATCGCTATTCGTGGTGTTACAAGCAGCCTTTTGTACACTCATTGCCCGCTACAGTCGGCAACAAACTATTGTCATTGGCTCACCTATCGCAAACCGCACGACAATCGAACTTGAACAGCTCATTGGATTTTTTGTTAATACGTTGGTCTTGCGTACTGATGTCGATCCTGAGACCTCGTTTAGCAAGCTGCTCACTCATGTCCGAGATAATTTCTTAGAAGCCTATCAGCATCAAGATCTGCCCTTCGAGAGACTTGTCGAAGCGGTTGATCCAGAGCGCAACCCAAGCTTTTCTCCACTTTTTCAAGTGATGTTGATTCTGCAGAATCAAAATGAAGAAAGAGACGGTTTGCGTATTGGCGATCTACAGTTAAATGCTGTTCCGATCGCCGCCAACACGGCCATGTTTGACATCACACTGAAGTTCGAAGAGCAAAGTGAGCAACTATTTGCCGAGCTTGAATACAACACAGATTTGTTTAAAGCCAACACAATTGCAAGGTTCATTGAGCATTTCGAAAATATTGTCGATGAAATTATTCGAGATCCTAATCAAAAACTCTCTGCCCTCCAGTTGTCCTCTGCCGCTGAAATCAAGCGGCTGACAGTCGACTTCAATCAAACGAATCGGCAATATCCCGCTCAACAATCCATTTGCGACTTGTTTGAAGAACAGGCGATCAAAAATCCAGACCGCATAGCGGTGCTGTTCGAGGATGAGCATGTGCGCATCCTCGAGATCAACCTGCCGGCGCTG
>CALCPT010000655.1 GCA_937897265.1 uncultured Alcaligenaceae bacterium | reverse complement strand
AAACTGGCGCTGCCAGTGCGGCTCGCCTTGGTGTGCGACTCATGACCGAGACCTTTGCTGTGGGCTTGTCACCTGCGCGACATCAGTTGCGTACCACGCGCGGTAACTTGCAGTACACCTCTTTAATCTTGGCTCAAGGCGCGCGCCCAGTCTTGCCTGAAGCATTGCCGGCACACTTGTGCTGGCGGATTAATGATTTGGACGCGTGGGTTAGACTCAAACGACAGTTAGGCGCTGCACCCAAGCATATCGTCATCATTGGTGCTGGGATGGTGGGATGCGAACTGGCAGACGACTTTATGACTGCAGGGCATCGGGTAACGTTGCTCGATTTGCAACAAGCACCCATGGCGGCGCTATTGCCCGAACAGGCGTCGGGGCGTCTGCGTTTAGCACTTGAAGATGCTGGCGTGACCTTTATGGGTGCAACGCAAGTCGCAGGTGTCACTCAACTCGCTAATGGTACGAAGTCTGTTGCACTGGTTAGTGCACCAGCGATCGAGTGCGACGAAGTCGTTGCTGCCACGGGATTGGTCACCGATACACGCTTGGCGGTCGGAGCAAAACTGAACATCAATCGCGGGATCGTTGTCGACCCGTTGACGTTGCAGACCAGTGCAGAAGATGTGTACGCCCTTGGGGATTGTGTCAGTATCCATGGCATGCCTTGTCGCTTCATCGAGCCGATCTCAAAGCAGGCGCAAGCGATTGCGAGTGCAATCACTGGTCTGGGCGAGGCGTCTTATTCGCATAGTCCTCCGGTCATCCGTTTGAAAACGCATTCTTTGCCAGTCGTATTGCACGGAAGTCCTGTTTCTCACGGCCAGTGGCGTGTCGTGTCAGACACACCGAAACAGCTCAAAATGGCGCAACAGGTCGATGGACTTGATTGCTGCACGCTTGAACTAGGCTAAGGCCTCGCCTAATTGGCTCAAAATACGGCTTTGCGAAAGCGTTCAAATTGAGTATCGTAAGGTATGTCGAAAGGGGACATTCGCCTTGCCGTTGTGTGCTGCGTGCGTCTGCCCTCTGATTGCTCACATAAAACCAACGGAGACTCATCATGAGATTTAGCATTCAACACGCAAAAGACAAACCTTTTTCGCACGATGGTTTACGCGAATATTTTGATTATCGCGATTTAGGTATCTACGACTCGACCGATAAAAAGGTGGTGGCTCATGTGATTCGTGCGAGTAAGGGTAGCAACGCGCACGGTGATTGGCATTGTCATGAGGTTGAATTTCAGTTTGTGTTTGTTTTAAAAGGCTGGGCGATCTTCGAATATGAAGGCCACGGCACCCATAAGCTTGAGGCTGGTACCTGTGTGCATCAGGCACCTGGTATTCGTCATCGCGAAATCGAGCACTCTGAAGATTTTGAAACGCTTGAACTCATTTTGCCTGGCGACTTCAAAACAATTCAGCTGCCTTAAGTTGGCGCAATGAGTTGCTTGACTCTTAACGTTGAGCGACTTTTACCGAACAGATTCAACGGGCGTGATTGCCCCAAAGACGTTTACTTGAACGCTTCGTGAAAGTGTATGTCTCGGGCGAAAAGCCGTGCGCTTTCTTGATACCCTGCGACCGTCAGGTGTATCAAGTCACGCGCCATCAGCGTTGGCTGGTGTTTAAGCCAGACGTATGCGCCGCCAGGGCCACCCATCGCCCGCTGCCAATCCCAAAATCCACAGTCGTATTGCGAGCCAACTGTTTGTTGAATGCGACTGATTTGTTCGTGAATATGCGAGTAAGCCAGTAGCTCTTTTGCGATCAGCGGTACTGTGCTTGTGCCTTGTGTCTGATCTGTTTGATTGTCTGCACGCGGCTTGGCTTTACTCGAGCGAGCAATCAGTGTGCCGCGATCTGTAGGGCCGAGCAATACGCAGACGGCGTTGGGGTAGATGCGCCGTAAATTTTGTAGACTGGCAGTTAGGTCGTTTTCATAGCGTAGGGGATCGAAGGGTTTTTGATTACCTTCGTTTGTACCGTATTGAAGTAACACTACGTCGTAAGGTGTTTGCTTGCCCATCCCCTTAAAGTATTCTGGATCGATGAGTTTCCAACTGCGCATTGTCGCCCCAGGGATGGCAAGGGTGTCAAAGTACAAGCGCGCAGCCTCAGCGTAGGTTGGGACAAAACCCTCAAGGCTGACCGATCCTGTCACCAGTCGTAACTTGAGCGTCGAGATTAAGCCTCCTTGGGCTTGTATTTGTATCGCGCCTCGTTCATTGAGTTTCAACGTAACGAGTTGTTCGGGTAACTGGTCAATCGTGATGCCTAGCGTGGTCGGTGTTGCGCTGGCTGCATACAGAATATCGAGCCCGCGTAAATTTGGCTGTTGCCCTTGTGTTCGAAAGTCAATCCATTGATAACTGTTGTTGGTGTTTGAATTTAGGCGTGCCATTCCTCGTGAAAATCGTACGCCCTCCTGCCCGCCAACGTATGCGAGGTCGTACTTCCAGCCTTGCCCCTGGCATTGTTTGCGAAGCGGTAAGCGCACGCCACCACGCGCCAGGGTGGGCGGGATAAAAAGTGGTAGAACTTTATCTTTTGACAAGTTCACCGACTTGATGAGTTCTTCTGCAAAAAAATTTGCAGCCGCGTGACTGTCACCCCACAGGCCGATGTTGAGTGGTCGCGATTTAGGCAGTTTCGAAAAAAGATTGAGGGCGTTCTGGGTGTGCGCGGCCGATGCAGGTAAAGCCTTAATCAATTCACGCAACAGAGTGTCATCGGGGATTTCGTAAAGATCTTCAAGCGGCGTGGGGGTTGCTGGGGAGCGCGGCGCCGGTTGACTGATCGGACATTGCAGCTCAGGGGCTGGAGGACCAGCTTGCATCGTGAGAGTTTGGGCAAACAGGCCATGCCCGCTAGCCATGACAAACAGACTGAGGCAAAAAGTGATCAACGACACACCTTGCCTTGGCTGACCACGCGAAGACAAGGTCATGGTTTCGCTTGATTTCTGATCAGCTCATACAAACGGGCACTAATTAAGCGTAAGCCCGCCTGGGTGAAATGAATGCCATCATCAGCTCTAAGCATGACTTGCCCTTTGCCCGGTTCATTAACAAATTTTTTAAAAGGTTCGTCAAGACCACCTAAGAAATCTTCTGTTGAAAGATAATCAAAATTAAATTGAGTGGCCTGTTCTTTGAATATTTTATTTTGTACGATGGCTCCGCGTTTGACGCGCTCTTCTTTCATGTTTGGCAAGCCAATCCAAATCACATGCACTTGTCGCTCTTGCGCGAATTGCATCACTTCGATGACGCGGTCACGGTATTTGTCTTCCCATTCAGGGGTGCCGAAGGCATAACGTTTTGAGCCTTCATAAATATCCCAAGGGTCGTTAGGCCCTAAAAACACGACAATTAGCTCGAAGCCACGACTGAGAGTTTCTTCTTTGATTTTTGTAGGCCAGTCGAAATAGCGACGCACAGTCAGACCGGTGCTTTGTGCGCTAAGGTCAACGAACACACCTTTAGGGTTTTCTTTACGCAACTGATTGATCACCAACGGTGCAACGCCTTGCATCATGGAATCACCGGCAAACAGTATCTTAGGAAAAGTGACGGGCGGCGCCGCGACGTCGGTCGCTGCTTGTTTATTAGTCGTGACTGGTGCTGAAGGCGCGACCACAGGCGCAGGGGCAACCACAGGCGCAGGGGCAACCACAGGCGCAGGGGCAACCACAGGCGCAGGGGCAA
>CALCPT010000654.1 GCA_937897265.1 uncultured Alcaligenaceae bacterium | reverse complement strand
ATCTTGATGGTTTTATCAGCAAGCTGAGTGCTGAGCAGGAAATTCTTAAAGCTTTCACTTTATTTTTCAGTGGTAAAAAATACATCAGCGCTAAATTGCAAGAACAACTTGCCAATGCGAAGGCGGGGGATGCAGCAGCAATTGCGGCGGCGAACAAGCGGGTCGAAGAAGCCCGGGCGCTGGTGGAGAAGCTGGCCACTTTCACCTTGCCGCGCGGGCAAGCTACTGGCAACACCGGCCGGTTTCTTGACCTTCCGCAGCGTGGGCAGTCGATCAGCAATGATGAAATCACTCGGGCTGTACAAGCGACCAGGTTGCAAGCCGAGACCCCACCGAAAGTTCAACCCGCGCCGAGCCTGGAAACCACCAGCACTGCGCAGGCATTGCAGCAAGCTGGGGAACAGCACGCTGCAGCGGATCTTGCTCTGCAGGCTGGCCGTGGAGAGCTGGACACTGCTCGGGCTGGGTTCCGAGCTGTTTCCCGCGTGCCGCCTGAGGTCGGCACCAGCGTGGTTCAAAACCTCCGCAGTCTTGCTGACAAGTTCCCGAACACGGCGCAAGGTCGGGCCATGCTGGAGCTGTCGAACAAGCTCCGTAAGGCTGATGGCACACCGATGACCGACCCGGCGCAGATCAACTCCTACAACTGCCTGCCCTGGGCGATCCAGCAGCTCACCGACGTGCCGGCGCGCGCCGTTGGCCTCGGCGATCGCGGCCGGCTGCAGATGGGCTACAAGGCAGACATCAACGTGATCGACCTCGAACGGCTGAAAGTCTCCGCGCCGCATCCGGTCCACAATCTGCCGGGTGGCGGCCGTCGCCTGGAACAGAAGGCCGAGGGCTATCGCGCCACGATCGTGGCCGGCGTCGTGACCTATCGCGACGGCATATCAACCGGCAAGTTGCCGGGCAAACTCATTCGCGGCGCTCAAGTCGCACAGGGTGTCGCAGCCTGAGTGGCGACGTGAGCGGATAGATGACGATGGGGCTGCGCACCGCGTGCCCAGCCCCATTGTTAAGATGTTAAACGGCAAGTCTATAAAAAATCGGAGACAAAGATGGCGATATACGAATTACGAACCTATACGGTCACAGTCGGCAAAATGAGTGAAGTGGTCGCCTTATACAAAGCAGAAGGTTGGCCTGCTCTGTCTAAGCATCCCGCAAAATTATGCGGCTACTTCACGGGCGACATTGGTGCGCTCAATCAGTTGGTACATCTTTGGAAATTCGATGATGAGGCTGACCGCCGTAAGTTTTGGGACGGCGTCTATGGCGACCAAGCCTTTATGAATTTTGCCAAACAGTTGCGCCCTTTATTACAGTCGCAAGAAAACAAGTTAATGCTTGCGGCGCCGTGGGGCCCGCAAGTTTGAACCCTTTTAAGTGAACCGCGCGCTCACCGAGCCAAACGCACCAAAATCGGCAACGACAGCATCGCCGGGCTTGACTGGTACAGGCACCACGCAGGTGCCAGTCATCACGACATCACCTGCTTGCAAACACCGATCGTGATCCAACAATTCGTTAGCCAGCCAAGTCAAGGCGAGCCTAGGATCACCCAAGACGTTTGAGCCCTGCCCTTGGGCAACGATCGCACCGTTACAGGTCACACTAACCTGATGATCCTTTAAATCAACGCTGCGCCAATCGGTGGCGACCTCGGGCCCAACCACAAAAAAGCAAGCGCAAGCAAACTCTGCAATCAACTGTGCTTCACCCGCCTTTGCAAAATCTTCAAAGCGTGAGGCGGGCACTTCAATCGCCACGTGCAAGGCCTCGACGCTTGCCATCACCTCTGACACGCTTAACGGTGCACTGCCCACGCGCTTGATATCACGCCCGATACGAAAAGCAAATTCTGCTTCTGCGACCGCCATAAAATTGCCCGCAAGTGAAACTGTCGCACCGTCTGCCAAACAACGCGACTGCAACAAGCGCCCGGCAAGTGGTCCGCTGACACCGATGTGTTTTTGCCCAGCCGCGCTCGTGGCTGCGATTTTCCAGCCAACGCCTGGCTCGCCCACCGCGTTAAGCAATGCAGCCTGAACCTCATACCCCTCGGCACGGTTAGTCGGGCGACAGCTTGGGTCAAGTGCGACGAGGCGACCGTGGTCGCGAAAAGCCGGCAACAACGCGGCAACGGCTTGCTGAATCTGTTTAGATTGCATGAAAAATCCTAGGCGTAACAATGAACAATACAATATGCATTAAAGTACCTCAAAAAAGACCCTCAGAGACATGACTGAACCCTATCAACTGACTCTCGGCCAGATGGCCCAGGCGATCCGTGCCGGCACCTTAACCTCTGAAGCGCTTGTCAGCAGTTGCTTAGAGCGCATCGCACAGATTGATCCGGCGGTCTTGGCCTGGGCAAGCCTGGATACCGAGGCAGCCTTGACGCACGCACGGCAACTCGACAAAGACACCCCGCGCAGCCTGTTGCATGGCATCCCAATTGGCGTCAAAGACATTATTGACACCACGGACTTTGTCACCAGTTACAACTCTCCGATCTATCAAACGCACCGTCCCACCGCCAATGCCAATATCGTCACGCGTGCGCTAGATGCAGGAGCGATTGTTCTCGGGAAAACAACGACACAAGAGTTTGCGACCCGCGGCAACGTTAGCGCCACGCGCAATCCGCATTCTGCTCTGCACAGCCCCGGTGGATCATCGAGTGGCTCGGCGGCAGCAGTCGGTGCAAGCATGGTGCCTTTGGCGCTAAGCTCGCAAACCGCCGGATCGATTGTGCGACCGGCGTCTTATTGCGGGGTCGTTGGCTTTAAGGCGAGTTATGGCTTAATTGACATTGCAGGCGTCAAAGGAATGTCTCCAACGCTTGATACGCTGGGTTGGCATACCCGTAGTGTTCAAGACGCCGCGATTGCCTTGAGTCTTTTATCAAACTGGCAGGGGTTACCAGAGTTCGAACGAGGGTTCAGTGGCGAGTTGTGCGTCGGCATCTGCAAAGACCCGTTTTGGCCGCTCGCAGAGTCGGCCACTCGCGACGCGCTGTCCTTAGCCCGTGAGCGGCTTGAACAAGCGGGCATTCGCGTGATTGATATTCGCTTGCCCTCTGGCTTTGAAAAACTCGGTGCTGCCTTAGATGTGATCAGCGATGTTGAAGGTCTTGCCTCGCTTGAACACGAATGGCACCACCACCGAGACGGACTCTCGTATGGTGTGCAAGAAAAACTTCAACGCGCACAGACGATCACCAGACAAAGATATGAAGAGGCCAAGCACCTGGGAAAAATGTGCAGCGAGCAAAGTGCCAGCCTCTTTGCAGGCGCAACGTGCATACTGACACCAAGCTCACCCGGCTATGCCCCCTTACTTGAACTTAAAGACCCAGGTGATTCTTGTTTTAGCAAACTCTGGACGATTCTAGGCATGCCCAGTGTCAGTATTCCGGTGCCGTTGTCAGGTCCGTTACCGATTGGCTTAGAAGTGATTTGCCCGAAAGATCAAGATACCTTAGCCCTCCAAACGGCACAGCGTATCGCTGAAATTTTGAATTAAACAATATCGTTTTTTTCGCCATTGCAAAGACAGCCTCTGATGTTGTTGATTTTGAACCAAACAATCTAACCCTGCAGTCACTTAAAAGCGAGCTCCTTATGTTGTTGAATCAGACCAGTCAACGCTTGTTGAGTCAGACAAATAAACGGCTCTGCGATCAGGCTAGCAAACGCTTGTTGAGCTACACGCTCAAACCACTTCGCGCTTTGCTTGTGGCGGTAATCAGCTTGAGCGCGACCCTGACTTGGGCACAACCCACGTATCCGGACAAGACCGTTCGCATGGTTGTACCC
The DNA here is from genome assembly GCA_937897265.1 of uncultured Alcaligenaceae bacterium. Lineage (GTDB taxonomy): Bacteria > Pseudomonadota > Gammaproteobacteria > Burkholderiales > Burkholderiaceae_B > Zwartia. Next base: position 2,766 of record CALCPT010000654.1, on the reverse strand, counting down.
TATCCCCCTAGCGGCGGTGCTGATATTCTTGCTCGCGCCATTGGTCAAAAGCTCACCACAGCCTGGGGTCAGAGTGTTGTCATTGAAAACAAAGCGGGAGCTGGGGGCTCGATCGGTACGGATCAAGTCTCAAAAGCGCCTGCAGATGGCTACACACTCTTGATGGCATCGCCAAGTCATGCGATCAACGGCGCACTCTACAAGAACCTGTCTTTCGATCCTGAAAAAAACTTTACGGGTGTCGTCCTTGCGGCCTCAGGGCCACTAGTCTTGGTCGTCAATAGCTCAAGCCCGATCAACTCCGTACAAGAATTTATTGCACTCGCACGCGCTAAGCCTGGGTCAATTAACTATGCCTCAGCGGGTGTCGGCAGTTCACCCCACCTTGCAGGCGAACTGCTGGCCTTAATGGCGAATATTCAGATGACCCATATTGCCTACAAAGGAACGGGCCCAGCCTTAACCGACTTAATGGGAGGTCAAGTGCAAGCCTTTTTTGGACCCGTACCCGCCCTGATCGAACACATTAAAAATGGACGCCTCAAAGCACTCGGGGTGACAACGCCGCAGGCGTTTCCTGCCATCCCCACGGTGCCACCGATTGCACGTGACGTACCAGGGTATTCGGTATTGCAATGGTGGGGCATCGTCACGCCAATGGGTACGCCCCCAGCCGTGATCACAAAAATTAACCGTGACGTGGCGGCTGCGTTACAGTCCGACGACATGAAAAAACAACTCGCTGCGATGGGGGCCGAACCCGGCGGTCAGTCGCCTCAGCAATTTGACGCACTCATTCGCGAAGAAGTCGTGAAATGGACTGAAGTCATCGAAAAAGCCAAGTTAAAAGCAGAGTGATGTTTAGCGAGTGATACACGCAATTACGACAACAATACCGACTGAGTCAATATGGACACCACCGAAACGCTAGCGACCTTCATCACAAGTTTTGATGGCGCAAAAATTCCTGAAGCCGTGCGTGCGATCGCTGTGCGCAGTCTGGTCAATTGGGCGGGTTGCGCGTTAGGCGGCGCACGTCACCCTGCCCTATTAAACGCGATGACGGCGATGCGCCCTTTTGTCGGCGCCCCGCAAGCAAGCGTGATCGGTCGCAGTGACCGCGTCGACGCCCTGAACGCAGCGCTCTTTAACGGCATCAGTTCGCATGTACTCGACTTTGATGATACGCACATGGCCACACTGGTGCACCCGAGTGGTCCGGTCCTCTCTGCGCTGCTTGCATTAGCTGAATACCAGCCAATTGATGGCAACACCTTTGTCGAGGCCATCGTCTTTGGGATTGAGGTCGAATGTCGCATCGCCCTAGGCGTCTGCCCCGCTCATTACGATATCGGTTGGCACGTGACAGGCACTGTCGGTGGCTTTGGCGCTGCAGCAGCAGTTGGTCGCGCACTCAAGCTTGATGCTAAACAAATGGCGTGGGCTCTTGGCATCGCAGCCACACAGGCGGCTGGGTTACGCGAAGTGTTTGGCACCATGTGCAAAAGCCTTCACCCTGGTCGTGCAGCGCAAAGCGGTCTGAGTGCGGCATTGATGGCACAGTCTGGCTTCACCAGTTCATTACGCGCCATCGAAGCGCCTCGTGGTTTTGCAAAAGTGCTGTCCACTGAGCAGCATCTTGAAAAAACCACTGAGGGCTTAGGAACGGTATGGCATACCCTTGAAAATAGCTTCAAGCCCTACGCCTGTGGCTTAGTGATTCACCCGATTATCGACGGCTGCCTGTCCTTGCGTCAGCAACATCAGTTTAGCTCTGATGACGTCAAGCAGATCGATCTGAAGGTGCATCCACTAGTGCTAGAACTCACCGGAAAAAGCGCCCCCACGACAGGGCTTGAGGGAAAATTCAGCGTACAACACTCAGCGGCGATCGTGACTCACGAAGGAAAAAGCCAGGCCAGACAATACTCAGATGCGGCCGTTCAAATCCCCGCCGTCAACACACTGCGCTCAAAGGTGCAAGTCGCCATCGAACCTGGCCTGCGGGTAGACGAAGCAAAAGTGACAATGACCCTGCAAGATGGCCGCGTTCTCTATCATCACGTCATCCACGCTTTAGGCAGTATCGAGCGGCCCATGAACGACGAACAAGTGGATGCAAAGTTTATGGACTTAGCATCAAACGTCATGACACCTGACCAAGCAAACCAGGCACTCGCAGCTTGTCGCGCTGTCGGTCAAGCGTCGGATGCCGGAGTAGTCGGTCGTGCGCTGAGCGTAGGGCTTTAAGAGAATTCGCAGAGATCCTCCCACTTGCAAAGGGAGAATATCAAAAAGGAAAATAAATGAAAAAAATTATTGCTGGTGCCATCTCGAGAAATTATTTCAACATGCCCTTTTGGATTGCCGCTCATCAAGGGATGTTTACAGACGAAGGGCTGGACGTCACGATTGACTTGCACGAGCCTATCGACGAGGTATGGCGCCGACTTCAAGATGGCAGAATGGATATTGCCCTAGGTGTGACTGAACACATTATCTTGGATAGCGAAGGCGGCGGTCATCTCGAGATTATTGGTGGCAACGTCAATCGCCTACCCTTTTCAATGATCTCTGGTAAAGACGTGAAATCGTTTTCTGATCTGAAGGGTCGAACGATCGGCGTCTCGTCGATTGATGCGGGCAGCTCTTCGCTCGTCATGAAACTGATGGACGCGCACGGCTTGCACTATCCACAGGATTATAAAATTGTGGCGTGCGGCCCCATCCTTGCCCGGTGGGAGAAACTACAAAATGGTGAGTTCG
>CALCPT010000653.1 GCA_937897265.1 uncultured Alcaligenaceae bacterium | reverse complement strand
CCCATGTGCCTTATAAGGGCAGCTCTGGCGCGCGCACTGACTTATTGGGCGGGCAAGTCGACTTCATGTTTGATGCCGTCACAACAATGACAGACTACGCCCGAGCCGGAACCGTTCGAGGGCTTGCAACTACGGGCGCGATTCGTTCTGACATTTTGCCCAATGTGCCAACCATGTCTGAGGGTGGCGTAACTGGGTACGAATCTACGATTTGGTTAGGCTTGATGGCGCCAAAGGGCACACCCGTTGCAATCATTAATCAGTTAAATGCTGCAGTGACGGCAATTGTGACTCGACCTGAAATCAAAAAGCAATGGGCCGAAAAAGGTGCAATGCCCCTCAGCATGTCGCCACTCGAATTTCAAATCTATCTTGAGCGTGATGTGATCAAGTGGGCAAAGATTGTGAAGCTGTCGGGCGCCAAGGCGGATTAGTCAAACACTTAATCGAGACAACATGTCGATACTAAACATTCTCAGTGGCGGCGCCGCCGCTTCGGCCGTCAAAGGCATCCAAGCTGTCTTTGAGGCAGACAATCACTGCACCATCGAAGGGAGGTTTAGCGCCGTGGGTGAAATGCGCGATGCGTTACTCAACGGTGCCCCTTGCGATGTTGTGATTCTGACCCGTGCGATCATCGAACAATTAATTGCCTCTGGTCATGTACGTGCCGGTAGCGCGCAATCCTTAGGCAAGGTGCAAACCGGAATCGCAGTCAAGCAAGGTGAACCGGCCCCACAAGTTGATTCGCCTGAAACCTTAGCCCAGGCTTTTCGACAAGCAAAGGCCATCTATTGCCCAGACACCAAAAAATCGACCGCTGGGATTCATTTTAGGCGAGTCTTAACTGAGCTTGGGCTTGAACAAGACGTCAACGGTAAGCTGCGCGAGTTTGCAAACGGCGCAACGGCCATGAAAGAGATGGCTCAATGCAATGAGCCCAATCTAATCGGCTGCACACAGGCTACCGAAATTAATTACACCGCAGGGGTGGTTCTAATTGCAAACTTGCCCAAAGCCTTCGAGCTATCAACTGATTACACACTGGGCGTCTGCACCCAAACCACACAGCCTGTTTTAGCGCAATCACTCGCAGCGTGGCTAACCGGCGCTCAGTCTGAGCAAGTGCGCCGACAGGGTGGCTTTGAGTTTTAGTCCGAGCTCACTTACTCGAGCTTTCCAATTTTCTGCACCAGCGTTTTCATCGCTGCTGCATCAGACTGAACGTAGGCTGCGAACTCACTGGCATCTTGATACTGCATGACTGTACCCGCAGCGATCAAGGCTTGTTGAGTCGCCGCATCGTTGGCCGCAAAACGCGCAGCGTCACGCAGCTTTTGTACGATTGGCTCGGGCACCTCGGCGGGTACAAAGAGCCCTGCCCACTGCGCATACACGATTGGCACCCCTAATGAAGTCAGGCTAGGCACCTCAGGCAACGCAGCAAGCCTCTCAGCCCCCCAATGAGCCAAAGCACGTAATTTGCCCCCTTGGATATGCTGCACCACACTCGCGGGCCCAGTCGACAAGACCTCAATTTGCCCTCCTAACAGCGCCGCCACAGCTGGGCCCGCGCCGGTATACGGCACATGCAACATATTGGTATTGGTCGCGACCTTGAGCTGTTCAACGGGGATATGCATTGAGCCATAGTTACCCGACGAACCAAAAGACACTTTTGCCGGGTTGGCTTTGACGTAAGCGATAAAGTCCGCGTAGGTTTTCCAGGGGCTATCGGCGCGAACGACCAAGACGGTCGGATCGGCGGCAAACCGCGCAACCGCCTTGAGTTGACTCAATTGATACATTGGCGCGCGGTTTAGCACTTTGTCAGCCTCTGGGATCACCACGAACGACGACAACGCAAATAACACTTGGTAGCCATTGGGTTCGGCACGGGCAACTTGTGCCATCCCGATGCCACCGCCCGCGCCAGCTTTATTTTCGATCACCAACGATTGGTTCAAAAACTGACCCATCGCGCGCGCAACAGGGCGCGCCACGATATCAGCCACACCACCGGGCGGAAACGGCACTACCACGCTAACTGGGCGGCTAGGGTAAGACTCTTGAGCACAGACTGAGAAGTTAGAGGTGAATAACAAACCAACCGAACACAGAAAACCCAAGGTTTTTAGCAGCTTACGCAAATCAGCCTCCAGAATTGTATTTTTTATGTAATGATGTGCATCAGGTTTTCTGATAATAAACCAACCATACAACTAAACACTCAGGAAGATAGCAAGTGAAAATTCTAATTTTGGGCGCAGGTGGCGTAGGCGGTTATTTTGGGGCACGACTGATT
>CALCPT010000652.1 GCA_937897265.1 uncultured Alcaligenaceae bacterium | reverse complement strand
CCTACACGACGCTCTTCCGATCTCGATACAGTGCCGACTGAACTCAATAACCCCGAGGCGTTGTTACGCGAAACGCGCCGTGCCTATCGCGATGGTTTTTCAGCTAAAGCTGCAATTCATCCTGGGCAAGTGCCTGTGATTAATCAAGCGATGACACCCGATGCGCAGGCTCAAGAATGGGCGCGGCGAGTGATTGAGGCCTTTGCCTCAAACACCAGCGTAGGTGTGGCTACCCTTGACGGCAAGATGCTCGACACACCGCACCTTCGCTTAGCCAAGAAGATTGCCGCTGCCACACAGCTTGCGTGAAAGGATTGCGACGATGAGCGGTCCTTTGGTAGGTGTACGTGTCGTTGACATGACCTCGATTTTGATGGGGCCTTACGCTGCGCAGTTGCTAGGCGATATGGGTGCCGATGTCATAAAAGTCGAAGCGCCGTCCGGCGACATGGTGCGTGATTTAGGGCCGATGCAACACCCACGGATGGGTTCGTTGTATCTGCATGTCAATCGCAGCAAGCGCGGTTTAGTCCTTGATCTGAAACATGCCGCTGGTCTTGAGGCGGTCAAGAAATTGCTCGCGACTGCAGACGTGCTGCTCTACAACGTGCGTCCGCAGGCGATGGCACGCCTGGGGCTAGGTTATGACGTTGTACAAAAGATCAACCCTCGGCTGCTATATGTTGGCACGTTTGGTTTTGGACAAGATGGCCCCTATGCAGCCAAACCAGCCTTTGATGATCTGATTCAAGGTGCGATTGGGTTGCCGTCATTAATCAAGCAGGCGGGCGCAGATGTTCCGCGCTATGTCCCTTCAAATATCGTGGATCGCACAGTTGGCTTATACGCCGTGACGTCGTTGTGCGCAGCCTTGTTTCACCGAGAAAAAACCGGGCGTGGGCAAAAGATCGATATCCCCATGTTTGAGACCATGATTAGTCACTTGTTAAGTGACCACATTGGTGGACAAACCTTTGATCCTCCCAACGGCCCACCAGGCTACCCACGGCTGCTCGCTTCTGAGCGTCGCCCCTACAAAACCGCCGATGGTTTTGTTTGCGCCGTAATTTATAGCGACAAGCAATGGGCTTCGTTCTTCAAGGCGATCGGTCGTTCGGAAATATTTGAAAACGATCCAAGGTTTTTAAATCTGACGGTGCGCACACAGCACATCAATGATTTGCAAGCGCTTGCGGCAAAAATCTTTCTAGAGCGTCCGACCAACGCTTGGCTCGAGTTGCTGGATCAGGCTGATATCCCAACGATGCCGCTGCACACACTTGAAACGATTTTTGATGATCCGCACTTGAAGGCGGTGAATATGTTTGAATGGACCGAGCACCCAACAGAAGGTAGAGTCAGGCGCGTCGCCGTACCCACGACTTGGACTGAAAGCCAGCCGACCCCCGGGCGCGCAGCGCCACAGTTAGGTGAGCATAGTGCTGAGATTTTAAAAGAGCTAGGTTATTCAGACGCCGACGTCGCGTCTCTGATCGCGCAAGGCGTGACGCTCACGGCAAAGACGAAAGCGGGCGCGTAGCGT
>CALCPT010000651.1 GCA_937897265.1 uncultured Alcaligenaceae bacterium | reverse complement strand
CAGACGTGTTCTCTTCCGATCTCAGTCACGACTTCACTCTGGCCGAGACGGTCATCGTACGCTCGGCCGATGTCGTGAACGGCCTACTCGTCATCAACCTTGAGAACGTGATCCCCGCGGAAAAGCTTCCGCGCAAGATCCTGATTGGCGGCAATTCAAAGTTAGTCATTGAGGAAATGAAAGAAGCTGCTTGATGAACTGCGACTAGTTCAGACGTGTTCTGAGCTAGTCGCCATCACTACAAATAATTGGGTCAAATTAAATCTCTTCAATTAATCTAACCTATGCGGCATTTATATTCTGAAATTTATTCGCGAAATAAATCGATCTTATCAACAAACATTACCGATTACTTTTAATAAGCTTACATTTGCCGCTATAGATAGTCCCACTATTTAAAATTTTTCGATAAAACTTAAACGTCTCTAAGTGCAATTCTCCGGCCTCTGGAGATAGGCTAGGAAGTTTAAACGTATGACGCCAAGATAGTACGTTCTCTTTTAGTGAGTAGTTTCCCAATAAATCAATCGTCACATCTTTCCAGGGATATTCAAAGATCCCTTGCCATGTCCGCCTATGCAAAAACCGAAGCATCCTGGCCTTTACACATCAAGTCTGCTCGGACTGAGAAAGATGGCTAGTCAGATAGTTAAACATTCCGAGTGAAGAGGCTGTTGCCCAAGCAAAGGAAAAGAGCCCTGAAAAGGCAATAATGGCCGGTATAAAACGCCATCCAACCGGAAGAGTTAATAAAGTATTACCGATGGTTGTAAAAAATCCTGCGGTAAACAAGAGCGCCGTCACCCAATCTTTAGCGAAATCAAAACTGACTAATGCTGCGACCCATATAAAAAGCGATAAAAACATCGCAATGACTAGCAACATAATAAAAAGCACTAAGCGAAGTATCTCGAAATGCAGACCATGAACGCGGCTTTTATCTAATACCTTACGATAGTGAAGCGATACCCAAGCAAAACTATAAAGATTCCAAATGATCACAGCACATGTGATGCTCAGACCAACAACAGCTTCTCTCAGTAAGGCCTCAATTTGAATAGGAGTACTCATATCCATCAAACAGCTCCTAGTTTTCCATAACTGAGAGTTTAGCGATTTCTTCATTCGAGAGTGCGGCTCGACCCCAAAGGCTATGCGCCACATTGTTATTAAAGAGATTTTTGAGGTCGTCATAATTAGCACCCCAATTTTGAACGACGCGACCTTGGGGTTCTACTGTTTCAGTAATGTAAATACTGCTCCCAATAAAAACCTATGTAGATTGTTGGCAAAAAACGGCCAACTTATTCCCATCTAAATCTCTGAAATAGGCACCAAAAAATTGCTCTCCTCTTGCACCCGGCGCGCCTTCGTCTTTTGCGCCGAGTGCAAGTGCTTTCGCATGAAGAGATTTCACTTGCTCTGGATTTGCAGCGGCGATTGCAACCATGGAACCATTCCCAGCCGTTGCGGGTTGACCATCAAAGGGCCTCATAACGCTAAACATTGGTTTATCAGCCGCTACGCCCCATCCAACGCCCCGATCGCTTTTGAAAAAAGGTTTGGCATTTAATAAACCTAAGAGTTCATCGTAAAAATGAACTGCCCTATCAAGGTCGTTGGTGCCTACACATGTGTATCCAATCATCAATTGTCCTTAAGAAGTATTTGAAAACCATCGGGAGCTTGAAGTAAATTCATATCATCGCCTGCTTTATCGTGATTTTGTCTGTGTAAAAAAAATAGCAGCTCTACTGATAATCGGTATAACCTTTTTCACCCGGCGTATAAAAAGTACTCATATCTGGATCGACCAATTTCGCACCACTCTTTAACTTTACAACCAAATCTGGGTTAGAAATAAAAGGCCTACCAAAAGCGATTAAATCAGCTTGATTGGCTTGCAGTGCCTTTTCGGCAGACTCAGCCGCAAAGCCACCCACTGCGATAAAAGTTCCTGCAAAGGCTTCGCGTAGTTTATGTTTCAGCTCTGCCGACACTGCAGGAGCGCCCATCGCAGAGTGATCAACCAGGTGCAGATACACCAAACCCATCTCAGACAGTTTGCGAGTTAGCGCTAGATATTGCGACTCGAGGTCTGGAAAATCACCCGTGCCATTAAAAACACCTTGTGGAGAAATGCGAACCCCAACTTTATTCGCTCCAATTGCCTCAGCACACGCCTGGGCCGCTTCAAGCGCGAAACGATTACGTCCTGCAATATCCAAACCATAACCATCGCTGCGTTTATTAACAATTGGATTCAAAAACTGTTCGATCAAATAGCCATTTGCAGCATGCACCTCAATACCGTCAAAGCCTGCTTGGATCGCTAATTTTGCAGAGTGGGCATATTCACCCACGACGTCTTTAATTTCAATTTCTGTCAGAGCATGAGGCGCAGTATGCGCCTGCATACTCGTACTTTTATCGACCCACATTTCGCCTGGGCAAACCTCTGCGCAGGGGCCAACGACTGTTGCACCGGCAGGCAAATTATCTTGATGAGACACCCGACCTGTGTGCATCAATTGGACAAAGATTTTTCCGCCTTTTGCATGTACGGCATCTGTTACCAACTTCCAACCGGCGACCTGCGCCTCGTTAAATAAACCAGGGATACGGGCATAACCTAGGCCGTCTGGCGAAGGCGAGACGCC
>CALCPT010000650.1 GCA_937897265.1 uncultured Alcaligenaceae bacterium | reverse complement strand
TCTACACAGGCGAAGACACTCTTTCCCTACACGACGCTCTTCCGATCTCGATTGACCATTTTTACGAAAATCACGAATCAAGCTGACTGATAATTCAGCGTAGTTCACACCCATCTCTTCGGTGCCACACTCGCCTAGCGTACGCCCATCAAACCCGACAATCGCTGAATGACCAAAGTACGAATAAACGCCGTCAAAACCCGTCGCATTGGCAACTGCGACATAGGTGTTGTTCATCCAAGCCATACATTTTGCCACCATCACCTGTTGCTCTTTTGAGGGATACATATAACCCTGGCAGCGAACAATCAGTTCTGCACCACGCATTGCACAGTCACGCCAGATTTCAGGGTAATTACCATCATCACAAATGATCAGGCTAATCTTTAATCCCTTGGGGCCTTCAGACACATAGGTACAGTCGCCAGGGTACCAGCCCTCGATCGGCGTCCAAGGCATGATCTTGCGGTACTTCTGCACAATCTCGCCTAAGTTATTCATCAAGATTAAGGTGTTGTAGGGAGCTTTGTTAGGATGCTCTTCGTGACGCTCTCCGGTCAACGAAAATACACCCCAGACATTTGCTTTACGACAAGCAGCGGCAAAAATCTCGGTCTCGTCGCCCGGAATGGTCGAAGCGGTTTCGTACATCTCTTTCGCGTCATACATAATGCCGTGAGTGCTGTACTCAGGAAAAATCACCAAATCCATTCCAGGCAGACCCTGCTTCATGCCAATCAGCATCTCACCGATCTTCTTCGCATTCTCTAAGACCTCTGCCTTAGTATGCAAACGCGGCATTTTGTAATTCACAACGGCAACGCCTACGCAATCCGCACTGCTAGAAATATCTCCATGACGCATTATTTTGCTCCTCAAAATCCGTAACAAATCATTGACACAACAGTCTTGCGGCCACACTCCGACCACTCAACTTATCCAATAAATACCTCAACCGATGACCTGCGCGTGCGACTTGACGGACGCGGTGCGCACCATTCTTAGTGGCTAATCATCCAAGGGCGTTTACCCACAAAGGTCTTGTTACCGTTGGCAAACGTTTGCGTGGCGCTACGCTTGCTCGTCCCGCAGCAGCCGCACCCCGAGGGATGTTTCAACCGTTTGTAGCCCGAGTCATAATCCTTTGACGATATTGGCGCGTGAGCAGCCTTCACATTGCCATCCATGGCGCGACGTGTCTCCGCATCCAGACGCGACAAATGCGGACCATTTGCAAATACTCGCGCCGACAGCTCTCCACATGCCGGACACTCGGCGGCATCGTCACGCTTAGCGGTTGGGCGCAACGCATCAAAATTTCCGCAACCTGAACACGTGTAGTCGTAAATAGGCATGTGAAGGCTCCTGAGATAAAAACGAGGTTACAAATCGAGCGACAGAGGCATATCGATCCCCGGCGTCACAAGTTTTGTGGGCCCCGCTGCATTAGGATTGATATCAAAGTCAAAGATCTGCGTCGGTAACCAGAGTGTGGCGCAGGCGTTTGGAATATCCACCACCCCACTGATATGTCCCTGTACAGGTGCGGTCCCTAAAATCGAATAGGCTTGCGCACGCGAATAGCCAAACTTAGTCATATATTCGATGGCGTTCAAACATGCCTGGCGATAGGCAACATGCACGTCCAAATAATGCTGTTTGCCGTACTCGTCTACCGAGATCCCTTCAAAAATCAAGTAGTCGTTGTATTGCGGGGTGATCGGACTGGGCTTGAAGATTGGATTTTTAATGCCGTACTTTGCCATACCGCCTTTGATCAACTCGACTTTCATATGCACCCAGCCGGCCATTTCAATAGCGCCGCAAAAGGTGATCTCGCCATCGCCCTGACTAAAGTGCAAATCACCTACCGACAAACCAGCACCGTCGACATAGACTGGGAAGTAAATTTTTGAGCCGCGCGATAAATCTTTAATGTCGCAATTACCGCCGTGTTCGCGAGGTGGCACAGTACGGGCACCTTCTGTGGCGATCTTATCTTTGACTGCACCGGTAGCCTGACCAGAGTGCGCAGTTGACGGATACGGAGCATTTGCCAAAGGCGGCACACGATCTGGCTGGGTGGCGATGAAATCCACCTCGCGCTCGTTCCACATGTTCAACATTTTTTGATCAGGCAGGCAACCAATCAAACCAGGATGAATCAGACCCGCAAATTTGACGTTCGGAATATGACGACTTGTGGTGAACATGCCGTGAAAATCCCAAATTGACTTTTGCGCTTGTGGAAAGTGCTCTGTTAAGAAACCGCCACCGTTTTTCTTACTGAAAAAGCCGTTAAAGCCCCACAGGCTATCGTCTTTGGCGCCGATATCCAGCAGGTCGACCACCAACAGATCGCCCGGCTCGGCGCCTTTCACGCCCACTGGGCCCGACAGGAAGTGAACAGTTGAGAGATCGATGTCACGCACATCATCCGCACTATCGTTGTTCTTAATGAATCCGCCGGTCCAGTCGAAGGTTTCCAGAATGAAGTCATCACCGGGTTTTACCCAGCAGGCCATTGGAATATCTGGATGCCAACGATTATGAATTTTTGGGTTGTCGTACGGTGAGGCTTTTAGATCAACTGAAATTAGAGTTTCGGGCATGGTGCACCTCTTTAAATGACTCGATGGGGTTTAACAACGTCTACGGCAAAAAAATGACATAACTAAACGAACAGCTATTGCTTAATCTGACTAAACGGACAAATATTGTTTGATCCGACTTACGTCGGTATCGCTGCGAGCGGTCTCATACACCAGTCGTCCACCCTCAATCACAAACAGACGATCAGCGACATCCATTGCAAAGCTCAGCACCTGCTCAGACACCACGATCGTGATTCCGCGTAATTGCCGAATATCGTTCAAAGCTCGTGCAATGTCCTTGATGATCGAGGGCTGAATTCCCTCTGTAGGTTCGTCAAGCAACAGTACTTTGGGGTTAGTGACCAGCGCGCGCGCAATCGCTAACTGTTGTTGCTGACCGCCAGACAAATTTCCCCCCTTGCGAGCACGCATGTCCCACAACACTGGAAAGAGCTCATAGATCTCGTTCGGGATTCGCTTATCTTTGGCGTTTTCAAGACCGGTCTGAATATTTTCCTCAACAGTCAATGTGGGGAAAATCATTCGCCCCTGCGGGACATACGCGATCCCCTTGGCTACACGCCTGAAACTCTCATCATGCGTGACCTCCGAACCATCGACTGAAATCGAGCCCGACTTGACCGGTAACAAGCCGATCAGACTTTTAAAGAATGTAGTCTTACCCATGCCATTACGACCCATGATGGCAACGGTCTCTTTTTGACCAATTTCTAAATCAATACCATGAAGGGCCTCGCTTTGACCGTAGGCGACATGCAATCCTTTTACGCTTAGCATGAGAGGCTCCTAGTGTCCAAGGTAAACATCGATGACTGCCGGGTTGCTTTGAACCGTATCCATTGAACCTTCCGCCAAAATCTTTCCCTGGTGCATGACAGTCACTTTGTGTGCAATTTTTTTCACAAATTCCATGTCATGCTCAATCACAATCACCGAACGGTTTTGACAGATACGCTTGAGCAATTCTGCGGTCAGCTCACGCTCACGTACGCTCATCCCGGCGATCGGCTCATCAAGCATCAACAGTTCGGGCTCTTGCATCAGTAACATGCCAATTTCAAGCCACTGCTTTTGCCCGTGTGACAACAACCCCGCCTCCGTTTGCAGCAAAGCACTCAAACCAATTTCAAGCGCAACGGCGCTGACGCGATCTTTAACTTCATCGGTACATTTAAAAAAAATTGCGCCCAAAACCGAACGACCTAACGGAAACGACACTTCAAGATTTTGAAAAACCGATAAATTCTCGTAAATAGAAGGTGTCTGAAATTTTCGTCCAATGCCTCGGCGTACACGCGTGTACTCGGGCAAAGTTGTCATCTCTTCGTCTTTAAATTTAATGCTGCCGGACGTTGCACGTGTCTTGCCGCAAATCATGTCAAGCAGCGTGGTTTTTCCGGCGCCATTTGGACCAATGATGACGCGCAATTCATTTTTGTCGATGTAAAGGTTGAGATTATCGATCGCCTTAAATCCATCAAACGAGACAGTGAGATCTTCAACCGCCAGAACAAAATCAGTGCTGCTGCTCATACTGAACTCCTTCTCATCACCAAGCTATCTGGCCCATCAGCTGGAACAGCCATCGCTGAGGCCGTTGCGTTTTGCTCGTCGAGCGTGGGCGCCTCATTGGGCGAATTTTCAAGCTCTTTTAAGCGCGCACGAATCTTGTGGCGCTCGGCTGAATTGCGCACCCACCAGGGCTTGACGTGAGATTCAAAGAGACCGGCCAAACCCAGCGGAAACGCCATCGTCACGCCAATAAACAAGGCCGCCATCAAGAACAGCCAAAGATCCGGAAAGCTTTCAGAAAAGATGGTTTTGCTGGCGTTAACAATTAACGCCCCATAAACCGCGCCGACTAAACTGAGACGCCCTCCCACAGCTGCCAAAATTACCAGTTCGATTGACGGAACAATCCCTACAAATGAAGGTGACATAAAGCCCACCTGCAGAGCAAAAAACGCGCCGCCCACACCGGCGACGACTACGTCCTGAAAAAATCCGCCCTCACCAAGGCGGTCAACTTCGGCCTGAAAAAGACGGTCAAGTGGTATGAGAAAACCCTCCGCGCCCAAGACAGGAAATCCGCATGAACCTCAACGAATCCCTCCGCGACTGGGTCTTCTTCCGCATCACCGATGCGTTCCCATCACTTGCCGTCATCGAGCTGGTCACCATGGGCGAGACCGACGAACTCGGCCCGCCCTTCCTCGCCATCTACGAGACGAACTCGGAAGCCTACACCCAGGACGGCGTGCAACTCCCCGGCGTCTCCATTTACGAGATCACCGCGGAGCTCCACACCATCCCGGTGGAGGAATCCGAGGACGGCACTCCCACGGAAACCGAGCGCGAATACCGCCGCGATCTCTACCACATCCTCGGCGATCGCAACGCCATCGACTGGATCTCCGGCCGCAATGGGTGGCACGTGTTTGACATGCGCCTCCCAGCACCCACCAC
>CALCPT010000649.1 GCA_937897265.1 uncultured Alcaligenaceae bacterium | reverse complement strand
GCCGCTGACGCCGCCCTGCTGGCGACAGAATTTGATCTGCTCATCTTGGATCTAGGTTTACCGCGAATGAGCGGCCTAGAAGTCTTGAGCAAACTACGGGCACGACAATCGCGCCTGCCTGTACTGATTCTGACGGCTGCTGATAGTATTGAACAGCGCGTCAAAGGCCTTGATCTGGGCGCCGATGACTACATGGCCAAGCCCTTTTCGCTCTCAGAGCTCGAGGCACGCGTGCGCGCCCTCGCCCGTCGGGGTGCCGGTGGTGGGTCAACCATTTTGCGGCATAGTAAGCTCGAATTTGACCAGACCGGTCGCGTGGCAATGGTGGGGAATCAAACCTTAGATCTGTCAGCACGAGAAGTCAGCTTGCTTGAAATATTACTCACTCGCAGTGGCAGAATGGTCAGCAAAGCCCAAATCGTCGAACACCTGTGCGAATGGGGCGAAGAAGTTAGCTCAAATGCTATTGAGGTCTACGTTCACAGATTGCGAAAAAAACTCGAAGACAGTGGGGTAAAAATTGCGACTGTGCGCGGGTTGGGCTATTGCCTCGAACGAGAGTCTTCGACCTCGAGCGCGCACACATAAGTGACTCAGGGTTTGACAGAGATCGCCTCTCGCTCAACAGCGCCTCACACGACTGCGCCAACTGAGCATGAAGCCCTCGATCGCGAATTCGATCTGGACTCGAACCAAAGCGAGCGCGCAGCCAGACGCTCATTACTAGGCGAGGTGCTCGACTGGCTGCTTGCCCCGCTTTTTTTGCTATGGCCCATGAGCATTGCGATCACTTACGTCGCCGCGCAAGACTTGGCAAATGTTCCATATGATTTAAATCTTGTAAACGCCCTTGAGGTGCTGACGCAGCAGATTGAGGTCGAAAACGGCCACGCCACATTTAAGCTCTCTGCACCCGCAAGACTCGCGCTGCGCACCCGCGAAAACGACGGTGTCTTTTGGAAAGTCATCGCGCCTTCGGGCGAGCTACTGGGCGGGGATGCCGAACTCCCAACCCCGCTTAAGGCTGACGCGCAGCAATTTGACACAACGTATTACAAAAACCAAATCGTACGTGGCTTTGACGTTCGCTTTGCATACACGTGGCGCACAACCGGTTTACGCGAGGCCGGGCCCGTTTTGGTTGTTGCTGCCGAGTCGGTCGAGCGAAGAGTCGCTCTGGCAAATGACATCATCAAGGGGGTGATCATTCCACAATTTTCGGTGCTGCCAATCGCCGCGATCTTGATCTGGTTTGGCTTGTCGCGCGGCATCGCCCCCATTAACGCCTTACAGAAGCGGTTACGCGCAAGAAAACCCGACGACTTGTCGTCGATTGACGGACGTAACGTCCCAGTAGAGATCGAGCCTCTAGTGACTGCGATGAACGAGTTGCTCGCGCGCCTGGCAAGCCATATTTTAGCCCAGCAGCGCTTTGTTGCCGATGCCGCACATCAACTAAAAACTCCTCTTGCGGGCCTGCGAATGCAGGCTGAACTTGGCATGCGCGGCACCCCGCCTAGTGAAACGCTCTCAAGCCTGAATCAGATTGTTGCCGGCACTGTCCGCGCCACACGCTTGATCGATCAGCTGCTGCTCATGGCTCGTGCTGAAAATCCTGATAACGTTCAAGTCACTGCGATTGACGTCAGGGCCTTAACCCAGCAGCAAACACAGCTGTGGGTCGATCGGGCGCTATCTGCTGAAATTGATTTGGGATTTGATGCACCAGACAGCCCAATTTTTATTAAAGGTCAGGCGCTCTTATTGGCCGAATTGTTGAACAACTTAATTGATAACGCTTTGCGTTACACACCAGCAAAAGGGCACGTGACGGTTAGCGTCTCACAAATTGCTCATCAGGTCATCGTCGCAGTTGAAGATACGGGGCAAGGAATTCCTGCGAGCGACCGCGAGCGTGTGTTTGATCGTTTCTATCGCGTGTTAGGCACGAAAGCTGACGGCAGTGGTTTAGGCTTGGCGATTGTGCGCGAAATTGCAACTCAACATGGTGCGAGCATTCATATCCTCGACCCCTCGCAAGACGCTTTGACTAACGTTGGGACCCGCATCGAAGTTCGGTTCGAACAACTATTACCTGAACGCGACGTGTCGTAGCGTCAAGCTTTCACAATTGAACTTAGGGTCGAACCGAAAGTTTTTTTCGCAACAACCGCAAGACGGCACCCAACACTGGGATTTTTTCGTAGAGCTCTTGCGCAGCATCCCAATAATCGCGATGCAACACAATCAGGCCCTGAGCATCTAAGTTGAAATGGGTGCCGCCTTCAATCTTGTACGCCTTGTCGTAGAGCGTAAACAAAAATTGCCAGGTCATAAATGCCTCTGCTGAGTCAACAACTTTGGCGGTAATCACAAACCTTGGATCACCTAACTGCTCAAACATGTGCTGATAGATCCGCTCGATCGACGCAACGCCCACGACTTGATTAAAAGGATCTCGAAACGTCGCCGTCTCGGCATATACCTTGTCAATCTGTTGTAAAGCCGTCGGGGTCAGTGTTGCAAACCACTGCGCCAACTCTTCAAAGCGCGCATGCGAATCCGTCATCACATTTTGGTCGTCTTGTGTAAAAGAAAAAACCGTAAACGATCGGGCAGCATACTAATCACGCGAAGCAAAAAAGAAAATGCCTTTGGAAACCTAATTTCGAAGTGTCCACGCTCAAACCCATGCATAATCGCACTCGCCGCCGCTTCAGGTGTCATCAAACCTGGCATCTCAAAATCATTGGCCGAAGTCATTGGGGTTTGCACAAAACCAGGGTTAATCAAATACACCCCAAGGCCTTTGGGCGCCAATTCAAAATACAGCGTCTCACACAAATTTTGCAAGGCCGCCTTGGTCGCACCATAAATCAAAGCACGAGGCAAACCGGTGTAGCCCGAGATACTACCGATCAACGATATGCCCCCATGTCCCTGCTCTAACAACTGAGGCACAATCACTGACAACCCGCGATACACGCTCACCACATTAAGATCGAAACTCTTCTGAGCCTGCTCAATATCAATTTGCCAACTATGCGTTGGGTCATAACGAGCAGCTCCCATGACGACCAAGTCAATCTGACCTAACCGCTCTAGGACCGTGGCTAAAGCCAGCGGCCATGCTTCAGTATCGGTGACATCGAAGGGGAGCACCGACGCGTTTGCATACGGAGCCGCAACGTTTGCCAAATGATCGCCGCGACGCGCCGACACCACAACAAACGCACCAGCCTGTAAGAGCCCCTGCGCTAATGCCGCACCGATGCCGCTCGACGCCCCGACTAACCAAATCCGTTTACCCGCCCATGAGGTGATCGGAGCATTTAGGGGTTTCATCTTCAAGGAAGATAAAAAGGGCTGAGGACTAGCCTGCGTGACAGAGGAAGGCTTAGGTACTGCATGGTTTGTTGTCATGAA
The DNA here is from genome assembly GCA_937897265.1 of uncultured Alcaligenaceae bacterium. GTDB lineage: Bacteria > Pseudomonadota > Gammaproteobacteria > Burkholderiales > Burkholderiaceae_B > Zwartia. Next base: position 1,654 of record CALCPT010000649.1, on the reverse strand, counting down.
GGATTAGGCGCCGTGCGTTTGCGAAAAAACAAGATCACTTCGCCGAGATCAATGCCAAACTTTGACATAGTTGAACGATTCATCATGGAAGAGTCATCCATCTGCCACATCCAGTCATCAAAATTAACTAAGTACTCTTTACCATCGACGGGTAATCTCAAGACATACGTCCAACGCAGTGCGTTACCCGACACGCGTCCAGTGGCCGTACCCACCACATCATCGGCGGTGCCTTGCCAGGTGCCGTCAGGTTGACGCTTGAGCGTCCAGACCCGCCTTTGCTTTTCGCCGTCAGAATAGGTGAAGCGTTCATCTAAGGTGCCCTCATTCGGGCTCACCCAGTTGGCCTGAATTTCAACATTAAAGCGGCGTGCCACTTCACCGCTGCGTTTTTGAAAAATACCCCAGGCGTCAATCGTGCCAGTAAAAAAACTCGACAATTCGAGTGTCGGCTTTTCTGCCGCATAATGTGCAACATCCACACTGCCACATGCAGTCAATAACGCTGCGGTCGCTGAAGCGAATAAAGCTTTAATTTTCATGTTGACTCCTTGCGAGAACAAACTCGACTCAGACTAAAACGAGAAGACTGCGAAAACAACACAACTAGCGCCAGCCCTTTAAAGAGCAGCGGCAACAGCGCATACGTCAGACCCAAGGCCACAGCTGATTCTGGATGCCCGGGCTGATATTGAAAGACTTGCAACGCCGGCAGGGTCACGCCTGCAGCAAGTGCCAACGCAAATTTTCCTATCAGCACCCAAATCCCAAAATACAGTCCAGTGCTACTACGATGCGTTGGGGGAATCGCATCCGCGAGCATTGCGGGGGGTAAGGCAACGTCTGCACCGAGCCCGGCACCTGCCAGTGCACAGACCACGGCATAAAAAAACACATCGCCAGCACCGACCCAGTAGGTGCAGAACAACGAGAGCGCAGCAAGGCCACTCCCCATCAACCAAGCGCGCGCTTTACCGATCCGTGCGGCCAACATCACCCAAAGAGGTAAGGCGAGCATTCCAGCACAAAAATAAACACCTAAAAAGAGGCCGGCGTAGCTTGGCGACTGCACCACATCATCGATAAAAAACAAGACAAGAGTCGCCGGCACCGCGACTGAAATCGCGTTGAACAGATAAAACCACAACACGCGTCTCACCTCGGGTGGTGAGAGCGCCGTGCGTAAATCTTGTCTGCCTTGGCGACTCAACAGCTTAGGCGCCGGAGACCAACGCAAGGTGCAACCCAGCGCAAGCAACAGCATTACAGCAAACAGCCAGGCGAACCATTGATAGCCGACGCGAGCCCCCTGCTGCCCGACCCAAACAGCTGGCAATACCGATGCTACAACTACACCGACCAAGCCAAACGCTTCGCGCCAGCCTGTTACCTGAGCGCGCCCGGTTACGTCATCGGTCAGCCTTGCGCCCCACGTCAGGTAACACACACTCAACACACTGTGCGCGCCGTACACCAAAACCAACGATCCGCCAAGCCAAACGAGCAAACCAGTTTGCGACCAATCCGGCGGCATAAATAACAATACAAATCCCACCGCCAAGGCAATCGATGCACCGATCATCAACCAGGCCCAACCACCAGGTCGATGCTGTGTGGCATCAACCAAAGATCGGAAGAGCGTCGTGTAGGGAAA
>CALCPT010000648.1 GCA_937897265.1 uncultured Alcaligenaceae bacterium | reverse complement strand
ATTTGATTCATGAACAGTTCTTCTGCGATACGACCACCAAACAACACAGCAATCGTACACAACAGGCGCTCTTTATCCATGCTGTAACGATCGCCTTCAGGCAATTGCATGGTGACACCTAAGGCACGACCACGCGGGATGATCGTCACTTTGTGCACAGGATCCGTTTTAGGCAACATACGAGCCACAATCGCGTGACCTGACTCATGATACGCAGTGTTGCGACGCTCTTCTTCTGGCATCACGATTGAACGACGCTCGGCACCCATGATGATCTTGTCTTTGGCTTTTTCAAAGTCAGACATATCAACAGTGCGGCCATTGCGACGTGCGGCAAACAAGGCCGACTCGTTCACCAAGTTGGCCAAATCAGCACCGGAAAAACCAGGGCAACCACGAGCCAAGGTATGCGCATCAACGTTTTGTGCCAACGGCACTTTACGCATATGCACTTTCAGAATTTGTTCGCGACCGCGAATATCTGGCAAGGGCACCACCACCTGACGATCAAAACGACCAGGGCGCAATAAGGCAGGATCCAACACATCAGGACGGTTGGTTGCAGCGATCACAATGACGCCTACGCCAGACTCAAAGCCATCCATCTCAACAAGCATCTGGTTGAGCGTTTGTTCGCGCTCATCATTGCCGCCACCCAGACCTGCACCACGCTGACGACCGACCGCGTCAATCTCGTCAATAAAGATGATGCATGGCGAATGTTTTTTTGCATTTTCGAACATGTCGCGCACACGAGCCGCGCCCACGCCCACAAACATCTCGACAAAATCAGAACCCGAGATGCTAAAAAACGGAACCTTTGCTTCGCCAGCAATCGCTTTGGCTAACAAGGTTTTACCAGTACCAGGTGAACCTACCATCAGCACACCACGGGGGATGCGACCACCAAGCTTTTGAAATTTAGAGGGGTCACGCAAGAAATCAACAATTTCTTGAACGTCATCTTTTGCTTCGTCGCAACCGGCCACATCCGCGAAGGTGATCGCGTTGGTGCCTTCATCTAGCAAGCGCGCACGCGACTTACCAAAACTAAAGGCGCCGCCCTTACCACCGCCTTGCATCTGGCGCATAAAAAACACCCAGACACCAATCAAGAGCAACATCGGAAACCAGGACACAAAGATGCTCATAAGCAACGAGGGCTCTTCGCGCGGCTTGCCCGAAACAGAAACGCCTGCCTTGAGCAAGTCAGAGACCATCCAGAGATCACCAGGTGAAGTCAAGGTATAAGGGCGACCCGAATCTGGTGTGACATGGATAACGTCATTTTGGACATCGACACGGCGGACCTTGCCCGACTTGGCATCATCCATAAATTGGGTGTAGCTCACGGTGTCTTGTACAGGCGCGCGGGAGTCGAACTGTTTAAACACTGTAAACAGTACTAAACCAATCACCATCCAAACCGCGACTTTCGAAAAAGAATTATTCAAGGCCGATCTCCAGCTTGTCGTTCTGACGCGCCGCGCACCTTTGGCCCAAAGGACGCATTGCAACGAGGCAAAATAACATTCTACCTGTTAAAAAAGCCCATTCGCAGTAATCCCTTACTACGCGACGGGACCGAAATCGCAAAGTTCTAACCCTTTCGACCCTTGGCGATCAAAAAAGTTTCAGAAGAACGATCTCTTGAAGCTTTGGGTTTGCGCTCAACCACCCTTTTGAAGTGTCGTTTGAAGCTTTCAACGGTTTGCGAAAAGCCGCTACCGTGGAACGCCTTTACGATCAACGCACCATCTGTTTTGAGGTGCATCAGCGAAAATTCAAGGGCTAAATCAATCACTTGTTGAATTCTGGCCGCATCGGCTAAGCCAACCCCGGATAGATTAGGTGCCATGTCCGATAAAACTAAATCTACCTTTGTCCCCTCGAGAGTCTGGTTGAGCTGCTCAAGCACGGAATCTTCACTAAAGTCACCTAAAATGAACTCAACGCCGGCAATGGGCTCCATCGGCAAGATATCCAACGCCACGATTCGGCCGTCGAGCACGCCCCCCTTACCAACCAGACGTTCGCGCGCCACCTGAGACCAGCTGCCAGGGGTCGAGCCAAGGTCAACGATGACATCGCCGCGGCGCATGAGCTTTTCAGCGTCAAGAATCTCGGTCAGCTTGAAGGCCGCACGCGCTCGATAGCCTTTTTGAGTCGCCATTTTGACGAAAGGGTCATTAATGTGTTGCATGACCCACTCTTTAGAAAATTTGTTCTTCGCCATTCCCGTACAATCTACCTTATGACTATTATGGAACTTACCCCCCGCGAGCGTAGTTCGCTACGCGCTGCTGCTCACCCCCTACGTCCGGTTGTACTAATCGGTGACAACGGGCTCACTGAGGCAGTCTTAAAAGAAATCGACCTAAACCTATCTGCTCATGAGCTGATTAAAGTTAGGGCCGGTAGTGCTGACCGCGACGAGCGCGATGCCATGCTTGCAACAATTTGCGACACCCTTTCGTGCGCCACAGTGCACCATTTGGGCAAAATGCTGATTCTGTATCGCTTTGGCTCAAAGGGCACTTACCTGAAACCACCAGCCGAACCTGCCACACCGGCCAAGCGTAAACCCAACGAACCACACACGCCCAAAAAACTGGCTGCGGCGGGTAAAAAGGTTCAAAAGCCAAGTCGACGCAATCGTCCAGAACGCGAACAAACCGACTTGACGGCCGATCGTCCAACCGTCTATTCGGGCGACCGTCCTGCTCGGCCAAGCAAACGCACCGCAAGTGCCAAGGATACCTCACATGGGATTCCACGTCGCAGCGGCAGTGCTTTATCTCTACGCGCCGGCGCGCGGCGTGGGGCAATTGCCTCTACGGTGCGTAAACGCGCATCGGTTAAACGCTAAGCAGGCCTGTAACGTTTAGACGCAGCCTCTAAGCGAGTGCCAAAAAGAATTTAAGCCCTCACAGACAGCACCCTTCGCGGTGCTGTTTTTTTTCCGATTTGCCTTAACCTGCTTCGAACCGACGCGCGCTCGGTTCGAAGCACGCGTCATCACAGATATTTAATGCTGATGATTTCGTATTCACGGGTGCCGGACGGGGCCTTGACTTCAACCACATCGCCCTCGTACTTACCAATCAACGCACGCGCCACCGGGCTAGACACTGAAATCAAATTTGAGCGGATGTCAGCCTCAACATCACCAACAATTTGGTATGTGACCTTGGTACCTGACTCAAGATCTTCGATTTCAATGGTGGCACCAAACACGGCGCGGCCATCGGCCTCAATCGTGCTCGGTTCAATTAACTGAGCGTTTGAAAGCGTGCCATCGAGTTCAGCGATGCGCCCTTCGATAAAGCCTTGACGCTCACGCGCCGCGTCGTATTCGGCGTTTTCAGACAAATCGCCTTGCGCACGCGCCTCGGCAATGGCGTTAATCACTGCAGGGCGTTCGACATGCTTCAGTCGCTGCAACTCAGCTTGCAAGCGCTCGGCCCCGCGCACGGTAAGAGGAATAGTTGCCATCGTGTTTTTCCAAAAAGCAAAACCCCGGCTCGGGTCAGAACCGGGGTGATCAACAATATCGCTATTGTGGGCAAACTTTACGGTAAATGCAAGCTTGGCGACATACGGATTACCCCAATTTTTTGTTCGAGGTTTTGCCAGGGTGGCTGAGTTGGAGCAAAACGGCTACGCATGTACCTCAGTAGTTCACTTAACTGTTGGTCGTCGAATTGTTTAGCAAAACCTTGCATAAACCCAAGCTGGTCACTGGCAGGCTTGCGGATGCCCTCGAGCACGACGCGAATCACGTTATCCGGCTGCGCACTGTGCATGCCGGTGCTCAGTGCTAGCGGAATATTGACCCCGATCAAACGCGGGCCATCGCCGTCGTGATGACAAGACGCACAGGCGGCCTGAAACATGCGTTGCGCCGGGCCAAGCAGCAGAGGCTCACGCGCTGCGGCCTGCGCGACGTAGGTTTGAGCAGCCAGAGCCGAGGGGCTTGTCGCCGGCAACGCAGCGACCGAAACACCCGCTGGGCTGACAGCACTCGCTGCACTTGGTGCACCAGCAAGTGCTGTCACTTGAGTGCGAGACGTCTGAGTTGGTTGCTGCTCTTGGAACGACGCCAAATAATGAGCCATGGCAGAAATATCTGCATCAGACACTTGCGCCAACTGCCTGATCACCGGCGCCATTGGGCCCGAGGCGCTACCGTGTTCGGCGCTATGACCGTTGCGCAAATAGTCATAGAAGGCTGTTTCAGTCCAGGGCACAGGACTCGGCGAACGCGCATTGAGCGCCGGCGCCTGCCAACCATCAACGGTGGCGCCGCTTAAGTAGGCTAGCCCAGAGCGCTCGCCACCCAAGGCATCACGCGAGGTGTGACAAGCCGAACAATGCCCCAACCCGTTCACCAGATATTCGCCACGCAACCACGCTGGCGAACGCGCATCATCGTTTTGCACAGGCTTGGCGGCCGGCCCAGGCGTTAAGTACAGCGCATTCCAAAAGGCCATGAGCGGACGCAAATTAAAGGGAAACGCAAGCTTAGTTTCTGGCGTTGCCTGGCGCACCGGCTCTTGCGACATCAGCCATCCGTACAACGCTGTCAGATCTTCATCGTTGATGCGTGTGAATGAGGTGTATGGAAACGCGGGATACAAGTGATGCCCATCGCGTGAAATGCCTTCACGCATGGCGCGATTGAATGCTTGTTGCGACCATAAGCCAATACCGGTTTGGGGATCGGGCGTTAAGTTGGTGCTATAGACCGTGCCGAAGGGAGTTTGGATCCCTAAGCCGCCAGCATTTGGTTTACCTTGCGCACTGGTGTGACACGTCACACAGTTACCCAAGGCAGCTAATTCACGACCGCGCTCAAGCGTGGCGGCTGAGTAAGTCGCGAGCGGTTGGGCCACAGGGGCAAGCACAGTGCGCTGACCGAACAGCGACCACGTCGCACCAAGCAGCGTGGTGCCCAGTGCTGCGGTCAACGCGGCGGCCCGCAACCACCAGGCACGCGGTCGTGGCCAGCGCGCGTCGGCGCGGTCTGCCCGTTGCCGTGCGAGGTCTGTTACCTGTGGCTCGTTTGTTGGCGACGCCAAGGCAGCCT
>CALCPT010000647.1 GCA_937897265.1 uncultured Alcaligenaceae bacterium | reverse complement strand
ATGAGTGCCTGCCAAGGCATTAAACAAGACTCCCGCTAAATGCTGCGCTCCCCCTGGGCCAGACGATGCGTAATACAACAAGGGTTCTTTTTTCTTGCCGGCAGTGATGACCTCGGCTACGGTCGTCAACGGGTTGTCAGGACGCACCACCAACACGTTAGGCACACGCTGTATCAAGGTGATCGGCGCGAAGTCTTTTAGTGTGTCGAACAACATCTTTGGTTGCACCGCAGGATTTTGCGCGTGATTCGCAGCATCCAGCATGATGGTGTAGCCATCGGGCGCAGCCTTGGCCACGCTCGCGCCACCAATCATGCCACCGGCTCCACCGCGATTCTCAACGACAACGTTCTGGCCTAGTTCTTTTGACACTTCAGGGGCTAACATGCGAGCCACCAAATCGGCAGTCCCACCCGGCGGATAGGTGACGACTAAGGTAATTGGGCGCTCAGGATAGGCTGCGTTCACCTGAATCGACGCGGCGCAAAACGATAGCAAGACAAGCCCCAACAGGTTCCGACTCAGACTGTGTATGTTTAGCATAATGATCTCTTGAGATTCGATGATTGGTCGACTCGATTTTGAGCCTTGTTTGCGAGGGCAAGCTTACTATATTACTGGTAGAGCCTACAGGCCGATCTTACGATCAAATGTACCCTTTGCAATTTGGGCTTAGACTATTATCCTTAGTCGTGAGGCTCGCCTTCCATGAACGCTCACAACACCTGATTCACTCTTTTGCATACACAAGGCTCACATGACGGGCACTCCTCTTAACGCTCTTGGCTTGGCTAACTTGCAGGCGCGCCTAGAACAAGATTTAGCGTGGCTTGAACTGCCAGCCAAACGCTGGGTAGTCACCCGAGAACATGAGGGTCAACCCGTCATTGAAGTCGCGATCATTGGCGGGGGCATGGCAGGCATGGCCGCTGCCGCTTCATTGACCCTGACCGGCATCCAAGCCGTTATATTTGATCGGGCACCTACGGGTTTTGAAGGCCCTTGGGTCACGACCGCACGTATGCAGACCCTGCGCTCGCCTAAACAATTGACGGGGCCTGCACTCGGCTTACCCGCCCTGACCTTTCGCGCTTGGTTTGAAGCTCAGTTCGGTCTAGAGTCTTGGGCAGCCTTAGACAAAATCCCACGCACACAATGGATGGACTATCTGCGCTGGTATCGTCAAGCCCTGAAACTAGACGTGCGTAACGAGCACCACATCACCGCGGTCAAACCACGCGCTGATGGCTTGGTGCAATTAATCATGAACACCCCCGCGGGGGAGCAAAGCGTCTTTGCAAGGCGTGTGGTGCTTGCCACCGGACGCGACGGTCTGGGCGGGGCTTACCTGCCAGAGGTTGCGACAACTCTGCCGCCCACGCTTTGGGCACATTCTTCTGACACACTTGACTACGCCACCCTGGCGGGCAAACGCGTTGGCGTGATTGGCGCCGGTGCCTCTGCCATGGACAGCGCGGCAACCGCACTTGAGGCAGGGGCTGCCAGTGTGGATTTGTTGATTCGCCGACCTGATCTACCCCGAGTCAACAAAGGAAAAGGCGCCGGTCACGCCGGTATGAATATTGGCTTCGTCAACTTGCCCGATGAATGGAAATGGCGTATCCGTCACTATTTAGGGGTTGAACAAGTCCCCGCGCCGCGCGGCAGTACCTTGCGGGTATCGCAGCACGCCAACGCTCGCTTTAATTTGAGCTGTCCGATCGAATCAATCGACGTGGGGCAAAATGTCCTAACGGTCAACACCCCAAAAGGTCCGTTTGAACTTGATTTTTTGATCTTCTCGACAGGCTTCAAAATCGACTGGTGGACTCGTTCCGAATACGCCAACATCGCGCCACATGTATTAGCCTGGAAACATCGCAAACTTGAACTCGCCGAGCCCGCTAGCCAAGAAATGCTCGACTCACCTGATCTAGGGCCTGCTTTTGAATTTAAAGAAGTGACGCCTGGCCAATGTCCCGGGCTCTCGAGTATTCATTGTTTTTGTTACCCTGCTGCGCTGTCGCACGGTACCGTCTCGGGTGATATCCCAGCGATCAGCGAAGGCGCTAAGCGCTTATCAGCCGGCATCGCAAGTTTGTTTTACCGCGAAGACATCGCTGAGCATTATCATCGCATGGAGCTTTACAACGACCCCGAACTGCTGGGCGATGAATGGACTCCCGCGACAAAGAGCGCTTCGTAGACGCTGAATTTTTGGTCAGAACTGACTTCACTTTAAAACAGACTCTGTCTTTTTTGCTTTAGACTCGACTCACCTAGACTTGGATGCTCGATTTTTATGACAAATACTCACAGCACCGACACGATTGATCGCTTAGTCGGACTCGATCCCGCACTCAACACGTACTCGGTACGTCATCAGCGCGAAAAAGTTGTTGCCGCCACGCAAAAAAGTGAAGACGGCTTGTTTGATCCCTCGCTGCCCGGCCTCACCCTCGCCGAACGTTTACTCGTCGCTCTGCTTGCCTGTGCGCTCACGCCCTCGACGTTATGTGCGGCTGAATATCGCCAGCGCCTCGTAGACTTAAACGTTGAAACAAGTCTGATCGATCGCATTTCAAACGGTGCGATTGAGCAAATCACCGACGCCCGGTTGCGGGCAATCTTGACGTTCACTCACACCCTGATTACGGATCCAGTCAAGGCAGACAAAGCTGCCTTGCAAGCACTGCCACAAGCGGGCCTTTCAACGCCTGAAGTCGTGACACTGGCGCAACTCATTGCCTTTGTGTCTTATCAGGTACGTGTGGTGGCAGGCCTGCAGGCCATGAAATCTTTGGAGCAACAAGCATGAGCGACTTGATCGAAATAAAAGGCTTCACCAATGCAACACTCGGCTGGAAAGCCTGGCTTGACGTGGTGAGCCTTGACTCAGCCACGCCCGAACAAATCGCTGTGCTCGAAGAGAGCCATCCTAAAGCCAAGGTGTCTGACTACTACCTTTTTTTAGTCCATCAACCCGAAGTACTGAAGCAGCGCTCGGTCGCCTTCAACGCTATCATGTATGCCCCAGGCGGAATGCCTCGGGCTGAACGCGAGCTTGGCGCGACGGTAGTGTCGCGTATCAATGGTTGCGTCTATTGTGCATCGGTGCATGCACAGCGCTTTGAGCAACTGGCCAAACGCACAGACGCGATTGTTGAGGTGTTCGACGATCCACACACTGCCGGCACATCAGAGCGCGAACGCGCAATCGTTCAGTTTTCAATCGCACTGACCCGTGCTCCCGATAAAGTCACATCGGCGGATATTCAGGCCTTGAAAGATGTTGGCTTAAACGAAGCCGAGATTTTAGATTTGATGCATTCTGTAGCGATTTTTGCCTGGGCAAACCGGCTGATGCTGAATTTGGGCGAACCGGTGTTTGATCAACCCGCAGCCTAAGTTGTCATCGAATGACGCGAGCTTGGCACCATTGTTCAACTGACGCAATATTTTCGACAAGATCCTAATCATGAACCGCCTGAAAAAATCTCTCATTGCCTCTGTCGCACTCATCCTCAGCACCCCGCTAGCTGCGACGGCTAACACCTGGCCAAACACTGACAAGGCGATCCAAATCACGGTGCCAGCGCCAGGCGGCGGCGGTACTGGCGATACGATTGCGCGCATGCTCAGCGAGCAACTCGCCCTTCGCCTAAAAACCAGCGTGATCATTGAGAATAAGCCCGGTGCCAATGGCAATATTGGGGCAACAGCCGCTGCTAAATATGCACCTGATGGCTACCGTTTTCTTTTTTCGTGGGCTGGCACACTGGCAGTCAACAAAAGCTTATACGCAAGCATCAACTACGATCCACAAAAAGATTTTGATCCCGTCGCGCTGATTTGCGACGTGCCTAATATTTTGGTCGTTAATAATGATCAACCCGTCAAAAGCATTCAAGAATTCATCGCGTATGCCAAAACCAATCCCGGAAAATTGAATTTTGGTTCAACCGGTATCGGTAGCTCAATGCATCTTGCGGGCGAATTATTTATGCGTGAGACAGAAACTAAAATGGTGCACGTGCCGTACAACGCCCCTGGTACTGCAACCACAAACTTAATCGCCAACGAGATTCAAGCTATGTTTCAGTTGGTGCCCGGCATTGCGGGCCAGGTCAAAGCCAATAAGGTTCGTGCACTCGCGATCATGTCACCGACTCGCTCACCTGCCCTGCCTGACGTGCCGACCACCGCTGAATTAGGGTTTCCGAAGTTAATGTCGTCAACGTGGTTTGCATTATTGGCCCCCGCTGGCACCCCCAAACCAACCATTGACAGAATGAATACCGAGGTCAATCAAATTTTGAGCGACCCCGCGTTTAAACAGAAACTTGCCGATATTGGCGCAACCCCAATGGGCGGTGCGCCTGCTGAACTTGCTGGCCATCTCGCTGCCGAGCTTGAAAAATGGGGTGTCGTCATCAAAGCCGCCGGAATCAAAAACCAGTAAGGAGAAGGCTTCCGCCTCGACTAGGCCAGGCAGCGGCTTCGGCCTCTCTCAGGCCACACCGACGATCCGCCTTCGACTAAACGTTCTGCAAATCAAACAAGCGACCATAGCCTGATGCATGATCGCTAATGCCGTATTTACGCAAGCCAAACCACACCATCGCTTGATTACTGGTAATCACGGGCCGATCAAGTAACGCTTCGATTCGTTCGATGGCCTCGGCTGAACGTACGGCGGTACAACTGATGAAATAAGCATCCGCCTGCGGATCTTGCAGCTTCAAGGCTTGGTCGACCCACACCTGCTCAGGCAGTTTGCCCATTTCGGCATTGGTGTTCACGCCTAAACCCATTTGTGCGATGACCTCAAAGCCGTGATGCGCCAAGAAGGCACACTCTCGCACGTTGACCTCTTCGATGTAAGGCGTAAGCAAAACAATTTTTTTTGCCTTCAAGGCATGCAAGGCGGCCACAATCGCTTCTGAGGTTGAAAAAGCAGGCAAACCGCTGGCTTGTTCAATCCGCTGTTGAATCTCTTGCCCCATCTGCGCGCTAAAGGTACTGACAGCGGTGCAATGAAACACCACAGCCCCTACCTGCGCATCGGCTAACAGCTTGGCACCCGATTCAACATGACGACTCATTTCAATGAGTTCTGCCTCTGAGCTCCCCCGCAACTCAAGCCTGGTGATGTAGGCCACGACGCCCGCCGGCAGCATTGCATGAATCTGCGGCTCGGCAATCACGTTACCCGAAGGCACCATGATGCCCAGGCGCAGGCGCTCGCCATCAACGTGTCCGCGGCGCGCGGGCTGGGCGTCGTGGTGACGATGAACGACGAGATCCACGCCGCCCGCTTTGTCCGCAAGGCCCACGCCCACCGCCCCTCGGCCTTCGTCTCGGCCCCGGTCGGCCCCCTGGGCTGGATCGCCGAGGGACGGGTGCGGATCGCCCTGCGCCCGGCGGCCCGGCGGCCCTGCATCACCTGGCGAGGCGTCGCGCCGGAGGTGGCGCTGGCGCCGATCAGCTTGGACGAAGGCGGCGGCGTCCTTTCGGCCCTGGCGGCCAACCCGCCGGCCGGTCTGGTCATCCAGGGGCTAGGAGCGGGGCATGTTCCTTCGCGCCTGGTCGAGACCGTGGCCGCCCTGGCGCGCGACCAGGCGATGGACCCGGGCGCCATGACCCGCGCCATCGACCGGCTCGAGGCCAAGGGCCTGCTGCGCCGCGAGCGCGCCCAACACGACCGCCGCGTGGTGCGCCTGGTGTTGACCGACGCCGGTCGCGAAGCGGCCAGGCCGGTGCCCGCCGTGCTGGCCGAAGTGCTGAACGCCCACCTGGCCGGTTTCACCCA
>CALCPT010000646.1 GCA_937897265.1 uncultured Alcaligenaceae bacterium | reverse complement strand
CCGATCTGGCCTTGGCACGACTCAACGAACTGGTCAATAGCGTTGCGCGGCCACCTAAAACCCGACACGCAACCAAACCTACCTATGGTTCAAAGCAGCGTCGGCTTGAGGGCAAACGCAAGCTTTCTGAAACCAAGGCGTTACGGGGCCGCGCGCTGTTCTAGGCTTACAAACGAAAAATCGACCGCGTTGGTTTCGGTTTTAAACGGGCCTCATCAGCCGCTGCGTTCACAATCACCGCCGCGTCGACTGCCAGCAGATAGCGCTGCGCAACAAGCTGATCACTCACCTCTCGCACCCGCTGCACGTACTGATTTAAGCCCTCGGGATAGCGTTCTTCAAGAGACAACCTTGGGTCATTAGCCTGCAAGCGCTCTTGCTGCAACGCAAAAAATGGCTTGTAGGTACCGGCCAAGCGGCAAATGACATTAGTCACGGGCGCATTGGGCCGACCATGGGTACCGAGAGGTACCGCCACATCCGGCACTTGAATCCCACCTAAGGGATTATCGTCGGCATCAGTCTGAGGCACTAGCACCGTAGCCTCGGGTAAGTATTGCGGCGCGCCGTACACCGCCTCGTCTGCGCGCGCAGGCCTCAAGAGCATCAGACAGGTGGGCGGCGGCTCAAGCTGCTCGGATACCCAATCATCTAGCGCAATTAATTGCGCACGCAACGGTGGCGACCAATCGAGTTGCCCGTGCATTGATTCACACAGCTTATATTGTTCACGCATATTGAGATGCGCAGAGCCAGCGATATCGTACATTCGCACCGTCTCGGGCAGAGCAAGATCCGCAACGCCATGCGCACCGGTACGGGTCAGCGAAGCACGCCCCCCCATGTAGTCAATATTGAAGTGCGTCACAAATATTTTGGGCAACGGTTCGTTGCGGGCTAGCAGCCTTGCAACCACTGCCGCGTACGTGAACGGCTCTTCGTGTACACCACGATGTTCAAGATTAGGGGGGGCCGGCGTACTACCCGCTACCGTGCTTGGCCCGGTGCCCGAGGCCATCAACGGAAGTTGCCCCGCGGCCCCACCCACCAGATGAAAGCCCTCAATGACCTGCTCACCTTCTACAAGATTAAAACCATTGAGCAAAAAGCTTTTCAAAAACCGCGAGGTTTGCGAGTAACCGGCCGCGTAAACGCGTTTGACCGAACCCGCTAGTGGATTGTCTGGCTGAGTGCTATCGCGTAAAAAACGCGCGACATCGCGCACTGCTGCAAACCCAGCGGCCTCAACGTAACGGGTCTCGCCGTTTGTATCGACAAACTGAGGCGGTTCGAACCCGTGCCCAAGCTCCCATTGCGTAGACACCAGCATGAAGCCCTGCTCTTGCAAAAACCCGAGCCCAGCATCGAGTGATCCAATCGGCAAGGGGCGTTGGCGCGGACTGTTATAAAAAGCATGGCTCACTGGGAGGCCGCGGTTTGGCACATCTACCAGCAAGCGCCCCTGGCTCTGCCTGGGGTCGGCTGATGCAATGAGAACAACGCGTGTTTGATAGTCAACGTTGCCGCGCGCGTTACGCGGGGCATTGGCCAAGTCAGGGATGTTTTCTGTAGGATTCAACTCGCCGTACGCCATACCCTCGAGGCGCACAAAGGGAATCGACCGATACGAACCAAGCGGGATTGTTTTGGTTATCGTCAGCTTCGTCACGGCAGACGCGACAAGAGAGTTAGAGGCCATCAGAACAACACCTAAGCAGCAATTATGGAACTAGCATCATAAGGTCTGAATGATGTTTTCGCTTTTCTGAAGCGAACAGCGTGCATGCGTCTGTGAACGTAACTGACTCAAGCCTTCAGTGGTCTAAATAGATGAGGTTAACCGTTTCAAGTGAGGTAAAGCATGCTTTGCAGCAGTGCGTCTAGCCCCCCCATTTCATTCCAAACAGGTATATTGGTGTCACAACAATCAATATTAAGGAGCCAGCTATGTGGGAAGAAAGCGAACGTTACCCCGACCCCCGTGTCATCTCGTTAGACCCCTCATTTGATGCTTACCGTTTGGCGCTCGCCTCGGTTGAGCGTATTGCGACTGGGTTTCGCTGGGCCGAAGGCCCAGTATGGTTCGGCGACGGTCGCTACCTGCTCTGGAGCGACATCCCCAATAACCGCATCATGAAGTGGGAAGAAGAAACTGGCGCGGTCAGCGTGTTTCGCAAACCTTCAAACTGGGCCAATGGCCATACCCGCGATCGCCAAGGCCGCTTGATCAGTTGCGAACACGGGCGTCGCGTCACCCGCACCGAGTACGACGGCAGCATCTCGGTATTGATGGATTCGTTTCAAGGTAAAAAACTCAATGCCCCCAATGATGTCGTCGTGAAGTCAGATGGGTCAATCTGGTTTACGGATCCACCCTTTGGCAGCTTAGGTAACTACGAAGGTGTCAAATCACCCCTTGAGCTACCGCATTCGGTGTACCGCATCGACGGAGTCACAGGTGCCGCCACGCTTCTGACAGATCAGCTTAAAGGGCCCAATGGCCTGTGTTTTTCACCAGACGAGAGCCTGCTCTACATCATTGAATCGCGCGCGACCCCTAATCGCTTGATTCAGGTGTACGACGTAGTCGATAACGGCACCAAGATTGCCAATGGCCGCGTGTTTTTAGACGCAGGTGCTGGCAGCATCGACGGCTTACGCGCAGATATCGATGGCAATCTTTGGTGTGGTTGGGGCATGGGTACCCCTGAACTCGATGGCGTGATGGTCGTCTCGCCCGCCGGCAAACTGATTGGTCGCATCGCGTTACCAGAACGTTGCGCCAATCTGTGTTTTGGTGGGCTGAAGCGAAACCGCTTGTTCATGGCCTCGTCTCATTCAATTTATTCGTTATATGTGAATACACAAGGCGCGCTTGGGGGTTGATTCGTATCGCGACGCATCGCTATTCACCTACTCATACACGTGTTGCCGTGAATAACGAAAAGAGCTGAATAGAGGAGGACAGCTTTATGAAATTACGCACAGGTGATCCATGGATGAGTGGAGCGGATTATGGTCGCTCATTGTCAGGATTTTCGGTCAACTTACTTGTGAAGAGGATTGAACCAGCCTTACGCTTTGCGCAAGCAGTCATTGGCGCCAATGTCATCTACTCTGATGTTGACTTTGCTGTGGTACAGGCGTGCGGTACGCAATGGATGTTGCATGCAGATCACTGCTATGACAAGCATCCAATGACGACCTTAGTTGCAGAAGGCACCCCGCGTGGGCGTGGTGTCGAACTACGCTTACATGGTCTAAACCCTGACCAGGCACAAGCCACGGCAGAGACATTGAAATATCAAGTACTAGCGCCAGCCGCAGACAAGAAACACGGCGTCAGAGAGGTGTACATTTTGGACGATGACGGCTATGTCTGGGTGCTTGACCGACCACTTTCACCTTCCAATTCAGTCTGATAATTGTGGCGAATGGCGGCTTAAGGCAATCGTTTAATTACATACAGCCTTCAATTTTTAGTCTATGAAACTCGATTAACTATCCGTTTGCCCGACCAGTTAAGCCCAGTCCGGCTCGTTCCAAACCACCTCATCATCAATCGGCCAGACAGGCCGCGGTAACGCTTTAAAGCTTAGGCGCTTCAGATTAGGCGTGGTCAAGCCAGGGCTATCGACGTCAAGAATTTGTTGATCTGAAAAGAACTCGTCAAAGCCCGCACGATAGTGACCGCGACTTTTGACGATGAGGCATTGAATTTTTGAAATATCAAGGCCGTGCATTTCAAGCATGACGGGTTCGGCTAACTGACGGCGCAAACTACCCACCACCACTTGCAGACCCGAGTCGACCAATTCAAGCAAGGCACTAGGCCCGAGTGAAAACTTACGATCTTTCATAATGCCGCGGCGGCCCGTTTGAAAGCCATCGCGCAAACAAATGATTTTTGCCCGAGCAGTAAAACGTTTTGAATGCTCGTACTCGGTCGCATTAAAGACTGCATCGAACACAGCGCCTTCACCCAGCGCGTGCGCCTGCGCAGCCAACTCAGGGGCAATAAACACTCCAAGCACCACTCCGTGAATACGTGCCTCATGAAACGCCTGCAGCAGCCATGCAGTACTACCACGCCCACCACCGCCTGGGTTATCGGCCACATCGGCAAACAACATTGGCGCCAAGCCCGCACGAGCGACTTTGACGGCCTGCTCAACTTCAATCGTGTCAGCCACGTAACGCGCACGGTCGGCCCACGCCGCTCGAGCTACGGTTAACGCCGCCACGCGAGCTGCAGCCAAATCCCCGCGCGAGGTCACTGTAATCGTCATGCCGCACTTAGGCACATCTGAAAACACAAAGCCACCAGCAACCGAGACGTTTGCAATGGGCCCCTCTGTTGGTTTTTGCATCAACGAGTAAGCAAGCTTCAACAGATCTGCATAGGGGCCGCGCGCAGAAAGCAAGGTCACTGAAGGCGGTGTAATCGGTAAGCGGATAAAAGCTTTTACCGTTTTCATACCAGCAAACATTTCGTTCAACAAGTCAGCGGCTTCGGCGCCACGCTCGCGTTGATCGACGTGTGGATTGGTGCGATACGCTACCAGCGCATCTAACGCATCAACAGTCTGGGGTGAGACGTTGCAATGCAAATCGTGCGTGGCGATCACAGGGATATCAGGGCCCACGATACTGCGAATCATGGTCATCATGACGCCTTCGGTATCGTCTTCGTGATCAGCCGTCGACGCACCGTGGTTGCACACATACACTGCGTCGACAGGTACCGCGGCGCGCAAAGAAGCTTCGGCCTTCTGTATGAATTCTTTCCAGACCTCGTCACTGGTTGGCCCGCCAGGTGGCGCCCCAATCACGATTAAAGGTACGGGTGTCCATTCACCATACGTATCCATCTTTTCGTAGAAACCACGAATCTCACCGGGCAAGTGACTTGCCTGACGCGCTAACTCGGTAATCCGTGCGCCCTCTTCCCAACAGCTTTTTTCAAAGTCTTCGCGCACCGATAAGGGTGCGAAGCGGTTAGATTCAAGTACAAAACCAACGATGGCGACGCGAGGTGGATTCTTAGGCATGACGGTTATCCTTTACGAAACGTATAAAACAACGGCATTTCAGGTTGAAAGTCACGCCACTGTTTGCGCAAGGCAGTCACCCCGTATACGGCACCCAACGGAATATAGGGCACATCTTCAAACACCTGTAATTGAATATCGCGCGCAATCTTTTTTTGCGACTCAAGATCAGACGCTTCAAACCAGGCTGCACGCAACTGTTCAAGCCGCTCGCTGGTGGGCCAGCCAAACCACGCTTGCTTACCATTACCCCGTAAGGCAAGGTGCCCAGCCGGGTCAAGATTGTTAGGCCCGGTGATCGCGGTAAATGCAACGTTCCAACCGCCTTTAGCAGGAGGCTCTTGGCTGTTGCGGCGCTGGACGGCTGTGCCCCAGTCCATCGCAATCAGATCCACCTTAAAGCCTAAGCGTTTAAACAAATCTGCGCTCACCAGCGCTGCGGCATGATGCGCTGGAAAATCAACCGGATCCAACATCACAATCGGCTCGCCTTTGTAGCCCGCCTCTTTAATCATGGCGCGCGCACGATTCAGGTCACGTTTACTTTTGAGTTTCTCCATCCCAGCATCGCTATCCAAGGGCGAGCCTGGTACAAAGACGCCACAACGATCACTCCAGTATTCAGGAAAATCTGCCCCATTGACTGCAGTCATGTATTCAGTCTGATCAATGACAGACAACACTGCTCGCCGAATTGCAGGATTATTAAACGGTGCGTGCAGATGGTTAAAGCGCATGATCGAAATCGAAGGCAAAGTCCGTTTTAACAGCGTAATCGATGAGTCTTTGCGTAGTACTGGTAAAAAATCATTGTCGATGGTTTCGATGCCATCGATTTCACCGGTTTGTAAGGCGGCAATCGCCGTGGCGCGATCAGGCACGATCACCCATTTGACCTGATCCACATGCACAACTTTAGGGCCGGCCGTATACGAGGGCGCAAAGCTATCGGTACGTGGTACGTACTCTTGAAACTTATCGTAAACAATATGCGAGCCCGATACCCACTGGTCGGCCATAAATTTCAATGGGCCGCTGCCCACCATCTCTTTAACAGGAGATGTTTCAGGCGCACTCGCCAAGCGCTCGGGCATAATCGCTGCCATGCTGGCCTGCGGACGCGCCAAGGCCTGCAAGATTAGCGGAAACGGCTTTGAGAGTTTGAACTGTACTGTCTTATCGTCCAGGGCGGTCAACGACTCAGTCGCCTGCATCAATGAAGCGCCCATCAAGTCGCGCTTGGCCCAACGCACCAAACTCGCCCTAACATCGGCCGCGCGAACCGGCGACCCGTCGTGAAATTTCAAGCCCTCTCGCAGGGTAATTTTCCAGAGCAGGCCATCATTTTCGACTGTATGACCTGCCGCCATTTGAGGTGACACCCTGTACTGGGAATCTAAACCATATAGCGTGTCAAAGACCAATTGCGCATGAATATTGGTGATGGACGCCGTCGTGAACAGGGGATCAAGCAAGGTTAAATCCGCATGCGGCACCCAGCGAAAAATTGATTTAGGGGATTGCGCACGTACCCATGCAGGCGCAGCACCCAATGAGGCTGCAGCAGAGGCTATCTGTAAAAAATTCCGACGCTTCATGTTAGTACTCCCCACCAATACGATGCCGTGCAACAAAATGCCCTTCGCCAACTTGCACCAACGGTGCAACAACAGGTTCGTCACCAATATTTCTGGCAGGGCTTGGAATTTCGGATACTTCAAGACTGGTCGTACGACGTACATTTGGATCAGCGACCGGCACTGCCGACATTAATTTTTTTGTGTAAGGATGCTGCGGGTTTTCGAAAATGGCACGGCGTGGACCAATCTCAACAATCTGCCCCAAGTACATCACGGCCACCCTATGGCTGACTCGCTCAACAATTGCCATGTCGTGCGAAATAAACAAATACGAAACACCTAAATCTTTTTGTAGATCAAGCAATAGATTGACGATATGGGCACGAATCGATACGTCTAGCGCCGAGACTGATTCGTCAGCAATCAGTACCCGTGGGTTCACCGATAATGCGCGCGCGATACAAATGCGCTGACGCTGACCGCCAGAAAACTCGTGCGGCCAGCGCTGAGCCATCGAAGCACTTAAGCCAACGCGCTCCATCAACTCGGCGACTTTGCGATCAGCCTCGGGCCCCTGGGCCAAACCTTGAATCAACAAGGGCTCTTTGATGCAATCACCCACGCGCATGCGAGGGTTCAAGGATGCAAAGGGGTCTTGAAACACAAACTGTAAATTACGGCGCAGCGCTTTCAGCGAATTAGCATCTGTCGTATCGACCGGAGTGCCGTCAAACTCAATCGAGCCTCTTGTGATTTTTGCCAAACCCACCAGCGAGCGACCCGTGGTGGTCTTGCCACAACCCGACTCACCGACCAACGACAGTGTCTCGCCTTCGTGCAGATCAAAACTTACTTGCTCGACTGCGTGGATGCGTTTTTTAACAAAACCAAAAATACCGCTACGTACATCGAAGCGCGTGACTAAATTTTTAACGCTTAAGACAACGCGGTCGGTTTGAGTATTGCCTGAAGTCTTGCTCCCGGACTGGCTCTCAGCGTCGCTCTGACTGTTGCTCGTTGTGTCGCCCTTGGTGTCGCGCTGCCCCGCTCTTGCTTGCAATAAGGACTCAGGTGGGGTGTCAGTCGATGCACCGCCAACAAGCGCAACCGGCTCGAGGCCCCTCGCTATTCGATTCAATACCAAATCAAAACGTGCGGGTTGATCGGTACCATGCATCGCCCCTAGCTTAGGCACCGCAGCCAACAGCGTTTGGGTATAAGGATGCTGAGGATTAGCAAACAGCGGCACCACCGCATTCTCTTCAACCACTTCGCCGTGGCGCATCACCATCACGCGATTGGCAACCTCTGCAACAACCCCCATGTCGTGGGTGATAAAGATCACCCCCATGTCCATCTCTTTTTGCAACTCGCGAATCAGCTGCAAAATCTGCGCCTGAATCGTCACGTCAAGCGCTGTCGTAGGCTCATCGGCAATCAGCAACGCCGGCTTGCAAGATAGCGCCATGGCAATCATGACGCGCTGACGCATCCCACCCGAGAGTTCGTGAGGGTAGCGGCCTAAAATCGCACTCGAATCTGAAATACGCACCTGATCAAGAATGCGTTTGGCTGCAGCCACAGCCTGTTCATGATTCAAATCTTGGTGCAACTGAATCGCTTCAACAATCTGTGAACCGACAGTAAATACTGGGTTCAATGACGTCATGGGTTCTTGAAAAATCATCCCCAAGTCAGCGCCTCGCATGCTGCGCATCGTATCTTCAGAGGCTGCCCGCAAATCAATCTGTGTGCCATCCGTCCGATGAAACAGCATCTCACCCTGATGAATTCGCCCGCCGCCAAACTCAACGAGACGCATAATTGATAGTGAAGTGACCGATTTACCAGAGCCCGATTCGCCCACAATCGCGAGCGTTTCGCCTCGATCAACGTGCAAATTCAACCCTTTGACAGCATGCACGGCATTAGCACCCTGACCAAACGAAACCGACAAATTTCGGATATCTAGTACTCGCCTTTGAGACGTTAGCCCATTGTCTGCCATGGCCTAAATCCTCTTTGCCATACGTGGATCGATCGCGTCGCGCAAGCCATCGCCCAGCATGTTGATCGATAGAATCGTGATAGATAAAAACAAAGCAGGAAACGCAATCAGGTGCGGCTTGATCTGCCAAAGTGCCCGACCTTCTGCCATGATGTTGCCCCAAGACGGTGTCGACGGGGGGACACCCGCGCCGATGAATGACAAGCTCGCCTCAGCCAAAATTGCTAAACCACAGATATACGTTGTTTGCACGGTCAAAGCCGCAATCGTATTGGGGAAGATGTGTTTCGCGACAATCCGCAAACGCCCCGCCCCTGCGGCAACAGCCGCCTCAACATAGGGTTGCTCGCGTAACGATAAGGTCAGGCCGCGTACTAAGCGTACTACCCTTGGCACTTCTGCAATTGTCACAGCCAAAATCACGTTTTGCAAAGAGGCTCGGGTTAACGCAATTAAAGCGATCGCTAACAAAATCGTCGGGATCGACATAAAGCCGTCCATGATGCGCATGACGATCGCATCAATCCACTTCACAAAGCCGGCTGCCAAGCCAATGACTGTACCTATCACCGCGGATAAGATGGCGACTGAGAAACCAACCGTCAGCGAAACGCGTGCGCCGTAGACCACGCGCGAATACACATCGCGACCAAGCAAGTCGGTACCAAACCAAAAGCGCTCACTAGGCACTCTTGTACGATGAATCGGCGAAAGTGCGGTGGGGTCGATCGTACCGAGCCAAGGAGCAAAAATTGCCATTAGAAATAACAGGCTCAATAAAAAACCACCGACAACAATGGTTGGGTGCCGCTTAAAAAATTGTACGAACGTAGCCATCAGTATTTAATCCTTGGATCAAATACACGGTATAGAAGATCGACCGTCAAGTTCACTAAGACGTACATAAAACTAAACATCAAGATCACGCCCTGAATAATCGGATAATCGCGTCGCAAGATGGCATCAACGGTCAACCGGCCAACCCCTGGTATCGAGAACACCGTCTCGGTAACAACTGCACCGCTAATTAATAACGCCACCCCACTACCGACTACGGTCACGATCGGCACTCCCACATTTTTTAAGGCATGCCGAAACAAAATGCCTTTGTTACTCACGCCCTTTGACCTCGCGGTGCGGATGTAATCTTGCGACAGGGTCTCGAGTAGCGTTGCCCGACTGATCCGTGTAATCAGTGCCACGTATACGCTACCCAGTGCACAGGTGGGCAAAATCAGGGTTCGAATCGAGGCCCAAAACCCTTGAGAGAACGGCACATAACCTTGCACTGGCAACCAGCGCAACTCTAAGCCAAAGGCATAGGCCAACAGATACCCTACAACGAATGAGGGAATAGAAAAGCTCAACACGGCCATCATCATGATGCTGCGGTCGTACAGCTTGTTATGCCGCCAGGCCGCTAAGGCGCCAAGTGGCACGGCCAGCGTCACTGACAAAATGAGGGTCATGATCATCAACGTGAAGGTCGGCGCAAGTCGCTGACCAATCATCTGGCTCACTTGCAACCCCGTAAACAACGAGACACCCAGGTCGCCATGTAAGACTTTCCAGAGCCAGTCACCAAAGCGCACTAAAAAGGGCTGATCGAGCCCCAAAGTTTGACGAATACGCAGAATATCAGCTGGCGTCGCGTCTTCACCGGCTAACAAGACCGCGGGGTCGCCAGGTGTCAGGCTGAGCAAGCCGAAAACAAATAATGCTACGAAGAGCATGACCGGCAGCGTCAAAAGCACGCGCCTTAGAGTGTAGGCAAGCATCAAATACCTTTCAGACTGCTGATTTTTAAGTCTAGTCGATCTTATAGGGTCGCTAGCTTAGCGTCAATCTCAGGCACAATAGCCGGTATCGAAGCTGTGGTTTATTGTTGAAAGATGATGCAGACGCTGAGTATTCCAATTTTTCCGCTTGGAGCCACCTTATTTCCGGCTGGCATGATGGCGCTCAAAATCTTTGAAGTGCGCTACCTCGACATGACTAAGAAATGCCTGCGCGACAACACGCCGTTCGGCATCATCACCCTAAACCAGGGGGCTGAAGTTCAGGTCGCTGGCAAGCAAATCGAATTTGCCGAGGTCGGAACTCTGGCCACGATCATTCATTTTGAAGCGGTGCAGCCCAGCTTGTTTATGATTCGCTGCCAGGGCGGGCAACGCTTTAAGATTCTTCAAAAAGAACTACAGGCAAACGGCCTGTGGCGCGCCGATGTTGAGTTGATTCCGCCCGATGAGGTCGTGGCAATTCCGCCCGAGCTCTTACCAACAGCCGATGCCCTCACAAAAATCATCCGCACGCTTGAGGATCAAGGGATCCCCCCCGATCAACGACCCATCATCCAGCCCTATCAGTTGCAAGACTGTGCGTGGGTTGCCAATCGGTGTGCCGAGTTACTCGATTTGCCTGCACAACAAAAGCAGCACCTTCTAACCATGGAAAACCCCAGACTGAGGCTTGATCTGGTACAAGAGCTTCTCGAAGACATGGGTGTCTTCAAAGAGCCTGACTGAGTGCGCGTTAGTCATAAAATAAGTTCGCGTTAATCACAAACATGAGACAACACAAAATGCCTACTCTTCTTAAACTTGTTGCCGCTGCGGCTATGACCTGTTTAACCTCGCTGTCGTTTGCACAAACAGCGGCTAGCTTTCCGAACCGCAATATCAAGATTGTCGTGCCGTTCGCGCCCGGTGGCTCGAGTGACCTGTTAGCGCGCCTCGTGGCGCAGCGCATGACCGCCGATTGGGGGCAGCCCGTGATTGTCGAGAATAAGCCTGGCGCGGGTGCCACGCTCGGTGCAGACCAAGTTGCCAAATCACCTGCCGATGGCTACACGCTGCTGCTAGCCGCTACGCACCACACCATTGCTCAAAATGTGTTTAAAAATCTGCCTTACGATATTGGTCGTGATTTTGCCCCTGTCAGCGTCATTGCGCTGATCCCAAACATGGTGGTTATAAACGCCAAAATTCCAGCCAATACGATTCAAGAGTTTGTCGCCTTGGCCAAAGCACAACCAGGCAAACTGAACTATGGTTCGGCCGGGTCGGGCACTGCACATCACCTAATCGGCGAAATGTTTAATCTGCAGGCACAAACAAATATCATCCACATCCCCTACAAAGGCAGTGCACCAGCAATCTCTGACCTAGTCAGCGGTCAGGTACAACTAATGTTTGACACGATCACCGCAGGATTGCCGCAGGTCAATGCAGGAAAAACGCGTGCGTTAGCAGTGACCACGGCCAAGCGCTCGTCTGCTCTACCCGATGTTCCGACTCTCAATGAAACGATTTTGCCGGGCTTCGACGTCGGTACCTGGTTTGGTCTGTTAGCCCCTGCCAAAACGCCGAGCGATATCGTAAATAAGCTCAGCGCAGAGGTCACGAAAATCGTCAACATCCCAGAGGTGAAAAGCCAATTGTTAGCAACGGGTGCCGAACCCGTCGGCAACACTTCAGCTGAGATGTCTGCGCAAATTAAAAAAGAACTCGAGAGCTTTGCGGCGCTACTTAAACAGATTAAATTGACTGTTGAATAACACCCAAGACTGTCTAGGCAAGCTACTCGGTCGCAGTATTGTCTGTTTAGCTTGGCCGAAATGCACCGGTCATTCAGCCGCACGGCACTTCAATTTTTTACAAATCATTTCGAAATACAACATTCTTTCAGGAAACCGCTATGGGGACTTTTAGAACATTTTTGTTCGCACCCGCCAACCATCCACGACGCACCGAGAAAGCCTTCACACTCGGAGCTGACGCCGTGATCCTTGACTTAGAAGACGCCTGCGCGGTCTCAGAAAAAGTCATTAGCCGCCCCCTAGCCGTGCAAGCGATGCAGCGGCCACGCAACTGTTTGGGGTATATCCGCGTCAATCCGATGTCAACGATTTATGCTTATGGTGACCTCGTGGCAACGGTCCAAGCAGGTGTTGACGGTTTGATTTTGCCCAAAGTTGAAAATGCCAGTCAGGCGCAAACTGCCGATTGGATCATGACTGAACTTGAACGCGAACGCGGGCTCGAACTCGGTGCCATCGACCTGATCCCGATTATTGAAACGGCCAAAGGCATCGCTAACTTAGGCGAAATCCTGTCAAGCTGCTCGCGCATCAAACGCGTGGCATTTGGCGCCGGCGACTTTACCTTAGATCTGAATTTGAAATGGTCTAGAGACGAGACCGAACTGCTGGCCTACCGTAATCAAGTTGTCTTGATGTCTCGGGCGCACGACAAAGAGCCCCCGATCGATACTGTTTGGGTTGATTTGCAAGATGCTGAAGGCTTTGAGGCCTCGACCAACAAGATTCGCGACCTCGGTTTTCAGGGCAAACTTTGTATTCACCCCGATCAAATTCCGGTCGTCAACAAGGCTTTCACGCCAACTGAAGCACAAGTCGCGCGCGCCACAAAGATTGTTGAAGCCTTTGCCGCAGCAGAGGCTGCGGGTTCGTCCTCGATTCAACTTGATGGGCAATTTATTGACTACCCGATCGTCTACGCTGCACAGCGCATTGTTGCGATTAGTCAAAAATTGGCGGCGACTCGTTAAGCACGCATGGCGCAATCTTGCGCCTGACGTGCCTCAAACTGAGCGCAGGCCTCGTCATACTTAAACCCACGGATCCCACCGCGAACGCTACCCGACTCGCAAGCGCGATATAAATCGCGCCAGCACTCTGGTAGCACTTCACTATCGGGTGGTGCAATCCAGAGTCGATACAACAAACGCTTAAGCGCAGGATCCTCGTGATCTTGGAACTCGGTGCGCGAATGCAGCGTCACGTGACTATTCACGATTTGTACATCACCGGGTTCAAGCCACATTTCGTAGGCGATCTCGGGGCGACGAACAACCTGATCAAACTGTTCGAGTGCAGCAAAATGTTCGGCACTAATTTGCGGAGCACCTTCGATTTTTTGAGCGCTGCGCACGCGGTTCCAGTTCCAGCGGCCAAACCATTTGTCACCTTGCTGCGAAAACACTGGTTGCATCACGTACGGGCCCTCGTCGGGGGCGCCCTCACCTTGCCGGCTAAACGCAATCGGTTCGTACAGCCACTTAAGCTGGTCGGGATACTCACGCGCCATCACATCGTGTCCAGCCATTGAGCTACTCACAA
This sequence comes from uncultured Alcaligenaceae bacterium, assembly GCA_937897265.1. Taxonomy (GTDB): domain Bacteria; phylum Pseudomonadota; class Gammaproteobacteria; order Burkholderiales; family Burkholderiaceae_B; genus Zwartia. The sequence continues at coordinate 1,118 of CALCPT010000646.1, read as the reverse complement.
TGGTTTTACCACCGGATACGGCTTGATTAAAGCAGCTTAAAAAAATGATGTCTGACGAATCGGTATGAAAATCAAGCTCAGCGTTAGATGAATAACCGCGGCCTGTACCCGAACGGTACGTCATGCCAGCATCTTTCACCGCTGAAATATAGTGCGTGTCTTTACCTTGAGGACGCGGCACGCCGCTATACAGACCTAAACTCCAGGTCAAGATTTCGAACTGTTTTGGGGTGAGCTCTTGCCGTGGCAAACCCTTGATCAAGGCCACACCTAACCCGCGCTTGACCTCTTCAAGCGCCGCCTTCAGCGTCACCAAAGTCTTGCTCAGGGCAAAATCAGAACGTCGGTAATCGAGCAACGACTTGTTGGGATCTTCAGCTTTTAATACCGCATCAATCATCTCTTGACGCGTCGCTGCATCAATTCTAAAAACCCACCGCTGATCGCGTTCGAGATCGGCGACCCGCCAGTTTGAAGGATGTTTCAAAGAATTTAAGACCATACGTTTGCCTCACAACACATTATTTTTATCAAGAAGTGTACTCTTCGCCGCTTGTCAGAGCGACGTGAACCATCCGCGCGCTGGTCTGCGTTCAGACCACAGTGAATCATTCTCTTGGTTATTGACTTTCAAATCCACTCGTTGCATGACTTCAATCGTCTCGCATTTAAATCAATGCCATCAAATCTCGTACTTCAAAATCGCCCCCACCCATCACAATTGCGTCGACCCGAGCCGCCACGTCGCTGCCGCAGACTTCAGTGATGAGTCCGCGCGCTTTATCTCGAATTTTTTCAGGGCCAACCGGACGAGTCCAACTGCCCAAGGGCGCATCGCAGCGCTGCATCACCTCACGGCCATCGCGCAACACCACCCTAAGCTCGACATGCATCCGATCCAAACGACCTGAAATCGTGGCGTCACGATTCAGAATAATTTTTTCAAGCAAACTAACAACATCCGCAGAAAAGCGACGCTCTTGTGTAAAACTCTTCGGTTCAACCTGACCATCGAGCAGCGCCACGGCGGTCGTATATTGCCAAGAAAACTTGCCATCTAAACCCGTTTCGGGCTTCGGACGATCGATGTAATGCATGATCGGTGTGCGTAATTCAAT
>CALCPT010000645.1 GCA_937897265.1 uncultured Alcaligenaceae bacterium | reverse complement strand
CCGATCTAGTCGGTGCCAGTGATGAAACGCTGCGACAATTGCGCGGCGATCGACTTGCCATGATTTTTCAAGATCCGATGATGACACTGAACCCGGTGTTGCGCGTTGACACACAAATGATTGAAACGCTGCAAGCCCATCGTTCAATGTCGGCTGAACAGGCGCGGGCACGCTGTCGTGAAGTCTTGGTGCAAGTTGGTATCGCCTCGCCTGACGAGCGCTTGAAACAATATCCTCATCAGTTTTCGGGTGGTATGCGTCAGCGAGTGGCGATCGCGATCGCCTTGTTATTGCGCCCAGCGCTGATTATTGCTGACGAGCCAACCACCGCGCTGGATGTGACGGTGCAAGGTCAAATTTTGTTTGAAATGCAGCGTTTAACGCGCGAAACAGGAACCGCCTTAATCTGGATTACCCACGACTTAGCAGTTGTAGCGGGTTTGGCGCAACGTGTGGCCGTCATGTATGCCGGTCGCATTGTTGAAAGTGGCCCCGTCGAGCAAGTGCTCAACGCACCACTTCACCCCTATACCCGTGGCTTGCTGGATTCAGTGCCAGCGAACAATCCGCGTGGGCAACGCTTGCATCAGATTCCTGGGATGACGCCCTCGCTGGTCAATCGCCCTAAAGGTTGTGCGTTTCGCAATCGCTGTAGCTTCGCCGGTGACGATTGTGCAGTCGAGCCACCGGTACGCGAATTCGCAGACGAGCGAGTGGTGCGTTGTGTGCGCCCACTCGTGCAGAACAACCAATGATGATGACACTATGACCGCTCGCAAACATCATCCGATGACGAAGGTTCCAAGAACTGTTCGCAGATATCAATCGATGACGACCACAGTTGCTTTGTATGGTTTGACTCATGCGCAAGGTGAAGCCGTCACGAGTGAGGCGTATGTATGAGCACAACCATGCCTCTACTTGATTTGCGCAAAGTCAGCAAACGTTTCACGAGTTCGCAAGATGTCATCGAGCGTTTTGCGGCGAAGCTTGGCTTGGCAGCGCCCGCCCAAACCGTACATGCGGTCGATCAAGTGTCGTTTCAAATCGCTGCGGGTGAAGTGATTGGCTTGGTGGGTGAGTCGGGTTGTGGCAAGTCGACGCTCGGGCGTGTGATAGCGGGGCTGTATTCGGCGACCGAGGGCGAGGTGTTGTTTGAGGGTAAGGCCTTGCAGCATGCGCCTGGCATACGCCCTAAGATTCAGATGATTTTTCAGGATCCCTTTGCTTCGCTGAACCCGCGCAAGCGTGTTGGTGAGGCGATTGTTGAGGCGCCGATCGCGCACGGTCTGATCCCTGTGAGTCAGGCAAAAGACCAAGCTGCGCACTTGCTTGAGCAAGTTGGTCTTGATGCGTCTTACGTCAGGCGTTTTCCGCATCAGTTTTCGGGCGGCCAGCGGGCACGCATTGGTATCGCACGAGCTTTAGCTGTTGAGCCGACTTTGTTGGTGTGTGACGAGGCCGTGGCCGCGCTTGATGTGTCGATTCAAGCACAAGTGCTTAATCTGTTTATGGATTTGCGCGAGCGCCTGGCGTTAACGTATTTGTTTATCAGTCACGATCTTGGTGTCGTACGCCATATCGCTGATCGCGTGGTCGTGATGTACTTGGGCCGTGTAGTCGAAATCGGTCAAACCACCGAGCTGCATGACTATCCTAATCATCCTTACACGCAGGCGTTGCTAGCTGAAGTGCCCAGACTTGATCGACGCAACATTGCTTACACGCCGATCAAGGGCGAAATCCCTTCGCCCCTGGCTCCGCCCACTGGATGCCATTTTCACCCGCGTTGTCCCTACGCTAAGCCTGTCTGTGCCGAGCAAGCGCCTGCGCTACGTGAATTGTCGGCGGGCCATTGGTCGGCCTGCCACTTAAACGGCTGAGCGCTCACTGATCGATACTCACGCCCGCTTGTTTAGCCACTTGCCCCCATTTCACAACTTCTTCATGCACGTACTGTTTGAATTGCTCGGGTGTGCTGCCCACAGGGACCGCAGAGATTGTTTTAAATTTTTCTGCAATCTCGTCTGATTTCAGGATCGCGATGGTTGCTTTTGCAAGCTTGGCGATGATGTCTGGTGGGGTACCAGCAGGTGCGAACAAGCCATTCCACGAATCTACTTCAAAATCAGGCATACCAGACTCAATCATCGTAGGAAGGTCAGGTAACTGCGCTAAGCGTTGACGGCCAGCGACGGCAATCGCTCTGACCTTGCCATTCAAGATGGTGGGCATCACCCCGCTTGCTGTTTTAAAGCCCATGGCGACATTGCCCCCCATCACATCGGTGAGGGCTGGCACTGCGCCTTTGTATGGGATGTGTAGCATGTCTAGGTTGGCGCGAAGCTTTAGTAGTTCACCAGCGTGGTGTTGTAAACCGCCCGCACCCGACGAGGCATAGCTAAGCTTGCCCGGATTTGCCTGGACATAGGCAATCAATTCGGCCAAATTTTTTGCTGGAACATTGTTATTGACGACCAAGATACTAGGTGAAGACATGATCTGCGTGATGTGTACAAAGTCACGCTCTGTGTCGTACCCTAAGTTTTTGTATAACGCCATGTTGGTGGTGTTGGCGATTGTTCCGAGTAGCAGGGTATAGCCATCAGGCTTGGCACGCGCGACAAACTCAGAACCAATGTTTGAACCGCCACCGGGTTTGTTTTCGACGATGATGGGTTGCCCCAACTCTTTTTCAAGCCGTACCGCAACCAGTCGCGCGAAGATATCGGTCGGACCACCTGCTGCAAAACTGACGATCAAACGAATCGGTCGCTCTGGGTAATTTGTTTGGGCCAAAGTGGTGTTTGCACCGAGCCAGCAAAAAATAAAAATGATCAGCGATAACAGGTGCCGCCCATTCAGTGGGCTGAGTCGGGGTGAGGGTGCGCGCATGCTTTGTCTCTTTTGATGTTGTCTTAGTATAGATTGTTGCTAAATATGCCGTCTGAGGTAACATAAACCTATTGAAAATAACGGAGTCAGCAAGCATGGGCCACACAATCGAACAATTTGCTAGTCAGTGTCACGATTTGCTTAAAAATAATCCTGGTCCTGCTGGGCGTCAAAAAGTTGCCGAGGCGTTAAAGGATGTGTTGTTAGATCAGACTTTCATTGCCAAGCACCTTACCCCGACCACGGGCGAGCGCGAGATCATTTATCAAGATCCTGAGTTGGGATTTTGTATCGTGGCCCATCATTATTTAGGGCCAAAGAGTTCTGATCCCCACGATCATGCGCACTCATGGGCAATCTATGGCCAAGCACGCGGCACCACTGAAATGCGTGACTATCAAAAAATTGAAGATGCCAGCGCTGACAAGCCCGGTAAGGTAAAGGTCACCAGGTCTTACGCACTGACTCCAGGCATTGCACATGTCTACAACGAAGGCGATTTACACGCACCTGAACGCAAAGGCTCGACAAGTTTGATTCGCATTGAGGGGACAGACATGTCGAAGGTAAAGCGCTTCAAGTACGAAGTGGTGTAAGTTTCGCCCGTCAATTTGACAAGGCCCGCAGCGAGGTGACAGCTGCGGGCCTTTTGTTTAGCAATCAAGCGGCACAGATTGCCTCAATTATTGAGGTTCAAAACCAGCATCTTTAATCACTTGTTTGAGAAACGGCCGCGTTTTTACCAAGTAATCTTGAAATTCTTGAGGTGAGCTTGCGATACCGGTATAACCGTTAAAGCGCACGTATTTTTCGTTGAAATCTGGTGTTTGCATTAATTCAAGCACATCGCGCGCAATTTTATCGATGATGGGTTTAGGGGTGCCAGCTGGGGCAGCCATCATCATTTTGAAACTTAAATCAGTCTGGTCGTATCCTAGCTCTGTGAGCGTGGGGACTTCCGGAAACATCCAGTTGCGTTTGAGGCCATTCGTGGCGATGGGTAGCAAGGCTTTCGCTTCAATCTGTGGTCTGGCTAAGTGCGGTGGCAGCCAGGCGCTATCAACTCGCCCACCAAGCATGTCACTGATAATTGGCACCATACCGTTGTAGGGAATGTGATTCATTTTGTAGCCGCCCGACAGACCACCTAAGATCCGCATACGAAACTCTGAGGGGCTACCGACTGCCTCTGATCCATAAGTCACTTGCCCGGGCTTGGCTTGAGCCATCGCTAGCAGGTCTTTTAAACTGCGGATGTTGAGGTCAGGCCTTACCACCAAGAAGGCCAAGCCTTCAGCTAAGCGCATAATTGGTTCAAAGTCGGTTTCTGGGTTGTAGTTCAAGCCCTTTTTGAGTAAAGGGTTCACGATAAACGCAGCATCGCTTGCAATAAAAACAGTGTAGCCGTCAGGCTTGCTTTTTGCGACATAGGCAGCGCCTACGGCCTCAGAGCCCCCTGATTTATTTTCAACAACAACCGATTGCCCCCATTTTTTCTCTAAACGACTCGCCAGGGCGCGCCCCAGTAAATCGGTGATCCCGCCCGGCGTGTAAGGCACAACAATTTTGACGACCTGGGTGGGATAGTTGGTGGCGGCCTCGGCGCCATGCGTGACGGGCGAGATACTCAAGGCGGTCGCTAGCGCGGCCAGTGAGAAGAGTCTATTTGCTTTCATCGATGTCTCAGTCAGTTGATGAGGATCCGGTTTGTTCACGATGGATGCTTGGCGTTGGATCCCGTATTGTGGGGATTAGATTACTGTGTTTTGCAGAAAGTGCAAGATGTGAGTTGCTCGTTCGGGTCGAAAGTCCAACATGCGACTTGGCGTTGCTGGGCCGCAGATCTCAAACGAGTAGCTCGCCATGCTGCAGTGCCGCAAGAAGTCACGTTTGCTGCGAAAAATCAACATTGCGTCGCACAGTCTTGTACGACTTGGGCATCCTGCAAAATACGTTTAGACTATGGCGATACTCAAAACAGCTAGATCGGAGATACAGCAATGACTTCAGCAGCACCAGCCTCGCAATTTGATGTTGTCGTAATTGGCGCGGGTTTCGCCGGCATGTACACACTACACCGCTTGCGTGAACTTAAGCTTCGCGTCAAAGTGCTAGAGGCCGGTGACGGGGTCGGTGGCACCTGGTACTGGAACCGCTACCCCGGTGCGCGTTGCGACGTTGAAAGTCTTGAGTACTCGTACTCGTTTTCAGACGACCTGCAGCAAGAGTGGGAATGGCCAGAGCGTTTTGCTGCACAACCCGATATCTTGAAATACGCTAACCATGTTGCCGATCGCTTCGATCTGCGCCGTGATATTCAGTTCAATACACGCGTGAAATCTGCGGTATTTAATCGACATACAAACAATTGGACTTTAACCACGACCACCGGTGAGGTGGTCTCGGCTAATTTCTGCATCATGGCTTCAGGTAACTTGTCGTTGCCCCGTGTGCCCGACTTTAAAGGTCTAAATAATTTCAAAGGCAAGTGGTACCACACAGGTCAGTGGCCGCATGAAAAAGTTGATTTCACCGGCAAGCGGGTAGGGATCATCGGCACGGGTGCCTCGGGGATTCAAACGATTCCCGTCGTGGCTAAAGAAGCCAAGCATTTGCATGTGTTTCAGCGCACGGCCAACTTTAGCGTGCCATCGGTGAATTACAAACTGCCTGAAGAGGTCGTTAAAAAGCATAAGGCCCGTTATAAAGAGGCGCGCGCTGAAGCCAATAAAACACCCTTCGGGATTTCTGGCTATCCGCCTCCAACTAAAAACGTACTTGAAGATTCTGAAGACGCTCGCGAACAGAGCTTTGAGAAAAAGTGGAACACTGGCGGCAACATCAGCTTTTTGTACTCATACAAAGATCTGCTGGTTAATAAAGAGGCCAACGAGGCGGTCTCTGAATTTGTTCGTCGAAAAATTCGCAGCATCGTCAAAGACGCTAAGGTTGCTGAGATCTTGTGCCCCAATGACCACTACATCGGCACCAAGCGCCTGCCGCTAGATACCGATTATTTTGAGACATTCAATCGGCCAAATGTCACACTAGTCAATATCAAAAATGCCCCGATCGTTGAGATCACCGAGAAGGGCATCAAAACAACTGATGCCGAGTACGAGTTTGATGCGATCATCTTTGCTACGGGCTTTGATGCCATGACCGGCGCGATTATGGATATCGATATTCAGGTCAATGACGGAGCTGAGTTACGTAAAAAGTGGTCTGAAGGCCCCAAGACCTATCTGGGTTTGATGACAGCAGGTTTCCCGAATATGCTGATCATTACGGGCCCTGGTAGCCCATCGGTCAAAACCAATATGATTTCGGCGATCGAGCAACACGTGGATTGGATTTTTGATCTACTCAAACACGTCAAAGAGAAACAATACGCACGCGTTGAGGCCGACTTGGATGCAGAAGAGAAGTGGGTCAAGCACGTGAATGAAGTGGGCGACTCAACCCTCTATCCGTTGGCAAATTCTTGGTATGTGGGCGCCAACATCCCAGGTAAACCTAGGGTCTTTATGCCTTATGTTGCCGGCTTAGATAAATACCGCGTGATCTGCGATCAAGTCGCCGCAGAGGGTTACCGCGGCATGGTGTTGACCCGTTAAGTCGTTTTTTCTGTCGGTTTTTTGCCAGCAATAAACGCGGTCACCATACCAACTAGAGTCGCCCCTCCGAGCACGGAGGCGGCGATCTCTTTATTAATGATGGCGCAGTATAGTGCCGAGGCTAAGCCCGCGAGCGCGACCACGAGCGCACAAAAAATACTCACTAAACGTTCTGAAAAGATAAGCGTGTGCACGCGACGATGCTCGTTGCGCCGATGAGCAGATTCAATCGATGTTTGTTCAAATACCCAGTTGACCCGTTCGGGTGCAATACGGGCAAGCCGTTCGAGTTGTTCAATTGGTAAAAGAGGGCAGTCTGTTGTGGTTGATGACAGAGTGAGTTCTTGGCCAGAGTCGCGTGAGTGCGCCTTAGTATGACGATTGGCCATACTGATCCAAAGCACGCTTTGTTGTATTGTTCAAGTCTTGGCCAATTAGACGCATATCGGTCATCACTCGAGAAAAGTCGTGTTGTGTGTAGGCGTCTGCAGGCAGCTTGGCTCGACTGTTTTTGCTAAAAGATTTCTGCGCTGAGCAATATAGTTTTGTGAGCATTGCGCGTAAGGGTTTCAATATGAGCCTCCTGAGTAGGTCAAAACTGAGTCAGATGGCTAAATTTTAGCGATCAATCGCCGTTTGGGTTGTAAGAAATTGCAACAGGAGAGCGCCAACGCACGGTGTCGCCCTTTGAGCGGCTTCAAGGCATAATGCGATCATCTATTTCACCAAATAATCGTTAGCCAACTACTATGACCAAAATTGCTAAATTTGAATGGACGATCTCAGGCCTGAAAATCAATCTTCCTCCTGAGGATGAGATTGATGACGATGAGGATTACGGCAAGATCAGCGATGCGTCTGAACTGTTGCTGGCGGCAAATGCTGCCTCGGGCGCCGCTGAGCGTAAAAGGCTTAAACAGGCAGCTTGGCAGGCTTTGCAGCCGCTGCAGCTTGACGTTAACTACTTCACAGGTGGCTTGTTTAAAAAGCAAGGCTTGTCGCTGGGGCGCAATACTGGCGTAGTTGAAGTCGCATTGACTGAAGATAATACCGAGTGGGCCTTGGACGGTGACGAAAACGGCCTAACCTTGAGTGTGACGGTTCGTTTTGAGATGCCGGCAACCCGCGATTTGTCAGAGCAAGTCTATCAAGACTGGCTATCCGAGCACGGTTGGGAATGGATTGGTCTAGCGTTTGTGGGTGACCTGTACGAGGGCGACAACGGTACCGATATTGTTTTTTCGTGTGATTAGCCTTGAACGACCGAGCATTGTTCGGTAGCATCACAGTCAATATAAAAAATAATTGAGACAACAGCATGCATATCGCAACGATTGGCAAACTTGTATTCAAGCACGCGGCCTTAGTCGCATTCGTTTTAGGTGGGTTTGCCGCGCAGGCGCAGTCTTACCCCGAGCGCAGCATCAAAATGGTGATCCCATTTCCACCGGCTGGTGTGACGGATATTGTTGCCAGAACGATGGCCGCTAAGCTGACTGATGAGCTCGGTCAAACGGTTGTTGCTGAAAATCGTGCTGGTGCCAGTGGAGCGATCGGTGCTGAGGCGGTCGCACGTAGCCCTGCCGATGGGTATACCTGGGTGATGGGTAACATCAGCACGATGGCGATCAACCAGTGGACGATGGCAAAACTCAATTACGACCCTTTAAAAAGTTTTGACCCAGTCGGTATGGTGTCAGTGCAGCCTTTGTTGATTGCTGTGAATCCAGCCGTACCGGTCGCGAGCCTCGCCGAGTTAGTGTCCTACGCTAAAGCCAACCCAGGCAAACTCAACTACGGGACTGCAGGGACTTCAATCCACCTGGCGGTTGAGTTTTTTTCTGGGCTTTCCGGTATCAAGATGAACCACATCCCCTACAAGGGCAGTGCACCGGCAGTCACCGATTTAATGGGTGGGCAGATTCAGGTCTTGTTTGATCCGTTTTCGAGCGTGTATCCGCAAGTGGCCTCGGGTAAGGTGCGTGGTCTGGCAATTACAACGCCCGAGCGTTCAAAGGTTGCGCCTAACATTCCGACAGTGAACGAGTCGGGCTACTCTGGCGTTGACATCAGTTCATGGCAGGGCATTTTGGTACCCGCCGGCACCCCTAAAGAGATCATTAAAAAGATCAATGCGGCGATGAATAAAGTCTTGGCCTCGAGTGAGATCGCTGAAAAGTTTGCCCAGTTCAGTGCTGTACCAACGCCTTGGACACCCGAGCAATTTGCTGACTACATTCAAAAAGAACAAGTTCGTTGGGGCAAAGTTGCTAAAGATGCTGGGATTAAACCGGAGTAGTGTCGGGGGCGCGTTTCAGGCCATATCCTAATCTGCAGGGCGACTACGCCCAATCTGCCGAGCGGGTAACCCGATACCCATAATTTGAAGTTCGTGATGACAGTGAGAGCCACGCTATGCCTTTAGATACAACGATCGCTCAACTATTCGCCAAGATGGCCGCAGCGGGCCGCCCTGCGTTATCGGCCGGCTCTCCACAAGATGCCAGAGATATGACCGCAGCCACGCGAGCAGCGCTTGGTAAAGGTCCAGATATTCATCAAGTTAAAGATTTAACAATCCCGACGCGTGCGGGCTCAATGGTCGCAAGACTTTTTATGCCTGGCACTGAGGTGAAGGGGCTGATTGTTTACCTGCACGGGGGCGGCTGGGTCATCGGTACCATCGACGACTTTGACGCGATGGCGCGCGCGTTAGCCAAGCGCAGTCAGTGCGCAGTGCTGCTACCCGACTATCGCTTAGCGCCCGAGCATCCTTTCCCCGCAGGGATTAATGACACTGAAGACGCAATTGTTTGGGCGTCTGAACACATGAAAAACTTGGTGGGCGTCACGGTCCCCCTGTTGGTCGGCGGGGATAGCGCAGGAGGCAATTTGGCTGCCGTGGCAACGCATTCGTTGTTAGGTCGTGTGGCCATCAAAGGCCAATTGCTGATTTATCCAGTCACCGACCATAACTTCAACACCGAGTCATATCAAAACTACAGCGATGGTATGCAGCTAACTAAGCGCGACATGCAATGGTTCTTTGAACATTATGCGCCAGCCTCGCTTCATGGTGATCCAAAAATTTCACCAATGGCGCAACAGAAGATTGAAGGCTTACCCCGCACGGTGGTATTGACCTCAGAGTATGACGTGTTGCGTGATGATGGCGAGCTCTATGCCAAAAAATTAATTTCGGCGGGTGTCCCTGTCATTACAAGACGCATCGCCGGGTTGCCTCACGGCTTTATTCGCCTTTACAACATTGTCGAGACTGCAGATCAAGCGATGACAACGATTGCGCAAGATGTCGCTACCTTGCTCCAATAAGCTTGTGTCTTGATAGCTTGACTGATTAAGATAATGACAAGTGAGTGAATAATTTCTTTAGTGCCGCACTGCACGCGATTGGTGTTAAACAAGATAACGATAGCTTTGCAAAATATAGAAGAGGCAAACTGATGAAAACCTACAATCATTACATCGATGGTCAATACGTTGAACCCATTGGTCAAAAATGGATCGATAGCATTGATCCGTATGAAGGCAAACCCTGGGCGCGAATCCCCCACGGTTGTGCGCAAGACGTTGATCGTGCGGTTGCCGCAGCCTCTCGTGCGATGCGCGAAGGCCCTTGGGCAAAAATGACCGCCACTGAGCGCGGCAAATTGATGATTCGCTTAGCTGATTTGGTCACAAAGCACGCTGAGCGCTTGGCAGAAATCGAGGTGCGTGATAACGGCAAGCTGATGGCCGAAATGCGCGGGCAGGTGAACTATCACCCCGAATGGTTTCGCTATTACGGCGGCTTAGCAGACAAGATCGAAGGCGCAGTGATGCCAATCGATAAGCCCGATATGTTTGCGTTTACCCGCTACGAGGCGGTTGGTGTTGTGGGTGTATTAACGGCCTGGAATTCACCTTTATTGTTTATCGCATGGAAATGCGCGGCAGCTATCGCGGCAGGATGCGCAGTGGTGATTAAGCCCTCTGAGTTTGCTTCGGTATCCACGCTTGAATACGCGGCGTTGACAAAAGAAGCTGGGTTTCCGGATGGTGTGTTCAACGTTGTGACAGGGTATGGTGCTGAGGCGGGTTCTGCCTTAGTCGATCATCCTCAAGTCGCCAAGATTACGTTTACGGGTTCGGATGTGACGGGCGCAAAGATTTATGCGCAGGCTGCTCAGTCGATGAAGCGTGTTTCGCTTGAGCTAGGTGGCAAGTCGCCCAACATCGTTTTTGCTGATTGTGATTTAGATAAAGCGGCTGCAGGTGTGATCTCGGGGATTTTTGCTGCTACCGGTCAAACCTGTATTGCGGGCTCTCGCCTGTTGGTGCAAAACTCGGTTCGTGAAGAGTTCACAAAAAAAGTTGCAGCCCTTGGGGCTTCGGCACGCAAAGGTAATCCGATGTTGCCCGATACTAATATCGGTCCTGTGACGACGCCCGGTCAGTATAAAAAAATTCTAGACTACATCGATATTGCCAAGGCTGAGGGCGCTCGTTGTATCTTGGGCGGTGGGCCTGCAACTGACAGCGCTTTGCCTGGCGGCCAGTTTGTTGAGCCGACTATTTTTGTTGATGTCGATCCACAAATGCGTATCGCTCGCGAAGAAGTCTTTGGCCCAGTATTGTCAATTATGGGCTTTGAGGATGAGGCTCACGCCATCCAAATGGCTAACGATACGATCTACGGCTTGGCTGCAGGGATCTGGACAAGCGATATTGGACGTGCCATGAGAATGTCGTCGGCTCTTAAGGCTGGAACGGTGTGGGTCAATACGTATCGTGCGGTCAGCTATATGATGCCCTTTGGCGGCATGAAACATTCGGGTCTTGGGCGCGAAAGCGGTTTAGCCTCGATTCAGCAATATCTCGAAACCAAGAGTGTTTGGATTTCGTACGCTGAAGGCGCGCCTGCGAATCCATTTATTTTGCGTTGACCGCCTCCGAGCGATGAGAGGGTCAGCGCCTGATGTTTATAGGTAGTGACCTTTGCCACACGATTCAACAACAGTAAAAAACAGTCCAGTAAAAAGTTATCAGAGACAATTCAAATATTAAAAAAGGGGTCAAACATGAAAGGTGTCGTTTTTGTCGGTGATCGAAAAATTGAAATGCGCGACTTTGCAGACCCAACGCCGGGCCCCAATGAAGTCGTGCTAGAGATCAAAGCCTCGGGCATGTGCGGTAGCGATTTAAAGTTTTATCGTGCGGCACCTGGTGAGGCGATGAAGATGCTTGGCTTTGCTAACGCCGATCCAGTCATTGCTGGGCACGAACCCTGTGGTGTGGTCGTGGCGGTTGGTTCGAATGTTCATCCTAAACAAGCTTATATTGGCCAGCGTGCGATGTGCCATCACTATCGTGGCTGTGGCGCGTGCCCCCATTGCTCGACGGGTTGGATGCAGCTGTGTGTGGATGGTGTGGCTGAGGTGTATGGCGCCACCGGTAATGGTGCGCACGCCAAGTACATGAAATGCCCAGCGAGCACAATCGTTGAATTGCCATCTGAGCTATCTTTTGAAACGGGCGCAGCGATTGCCTGTGGCACCGGCACCGCTTGGGGCGCGCTCAAACGCTTAGATTTAGCGGGTGACGAAACGATTGCGATTTTTGGACAAGGGCCTGTCGGCTTATCCGCCACGCAACTCGCTGCAGCGATGGGTGCTCGGGTGATTGCTTTGGACGTCAGCGAAGAGCGTCTGGCGCGCGCTAAAGCGTTTGGAGCAAGCGACGTCATTAACCCTTCAAATACCGATGTTGTGGCTGCCATTCGTCAGTTGACGCGCGGTTTGGGGGCGCACGCTTCTCTCGATGCGTCTTCGTCACCTGAGGCCCGTAAGCAAGCTGTGCAATGTGTACGTACTTGGGGTAAAGCTTGCTTTGTAGGAGAGGGCGGCACCGTTTCATTGGATGTGAGTCCCGACATGCTTCGCCGTCAAGTCACCCTGATTGGCTCTTGGACATTTTCAACCAATGGTCAAGCAGATTGCGCGCGTTTTATTGCTGATCGCAAGATTGATGTCGATAGCTTGTTTACAGACAGATGGACACTTGCTGATGCCGAAAAAGCGTATCAACTGTTTGATAAACAGACCACTGGCAAGGGCGTATTCTTGATGTAAAAAGAGCATAGCGACCTGAATCCTATAAGTGGGTTTGGGTCGTCGTAGCGGGGTCTTGAATATTGCGCGAAGGTATCGTTTGAAGATCACAAAAGTTCTAGAAAAATCAGTCCCGTTAAAAAGTAACGTTTCAAACGCAGTCATTAATTTTTCGACGCATACGGTGTCTTTGATTGCGTTGGTGACTGATCAGGTTCGAAACGGTAAACCCGTTGTGGGCCTGTCGTTCAATTCGATCGGTCGCTATGCGCAAAGTGACATTATCGCGCAGCGTATGGCGCCTAGGCTATTGGAAGCCAAACCCGAGAGCTTGTTGCAAGACAACGGTCAACTCAGTGCTGAAAAAGTCTTAGCTTGTGCCATGCAAAATGAAAAGCCTGGTGGTCATGGTGATCGGGCGCACGCGGCAAGTGCTTTAGAGTTAGCCGTGTGGGATTTGAATGCAAAGCTCAATGACGAACCGGTCAGTGCGTTGATTGCACGGCATTTTGATCGCACGCATTATTCGCCCGAGGTCTCTGTTTATGCTGCGGGTGGGTATTACTATCCCGGCGAACAGGCTGGCCGCCTTGAAAGTGAATTAAGCGGCTATCGTGATCTAGGCTTTGATCGTTTCAAAATGAAGATTGGCGGCGCCCCGCTTGCCGAGGATATGCAACGCATTGAACGAGCCTTGACGATTGCGGGCGCAGGTCAAAAACTTGCCGTCGATGCCAATGGCCGCTTTAGCCTAGAGCAAGCCATTGCCTATGGTGACGCGATGCAGGGCTACGACTTGCTATGGTACGAAGAGGCAGGTGATCCGTTGGATTTTGAACTGAACGCATTACTCGCCAATGAATATAAAGGCGCACTCGCTACGGGCGAAAATCTATTCTCGCGTCAAGACGTTAAAAATCTTGCGCTGTTTGGCGGTACTCGCCCTGCGCTTGACATTTTTCAAATGGATCCCGGCCTGTGTTACGGCGTGACTGAATACGCTCGCATGCTGACCGAATTAGAAAGCCGCGGCTTCGATCGAAAGTTCTGCTATCCCCACAGCGGCCAATTGCTGGGCCTGCATGTGGTTGCCGGACTTGGGCTCGGTGGTTGTGAGGTCTATCCAGGAATTTTTCAACCCATGGGCGGCTTTGGTGACAACACCACGATTGAGCAAGGCACGGTGAAGGTCTCAGACGCCGCTGGCTTTGGCTTTGAAGAGAAAACAAATTTGATAGCTGAGTTTGCGACGATTTTCGGGTAAACCCCTATCGATCAGAGTGCTGTTCCGTAGCATGATGAAAGTCACTAGAGGATGACTAATTTTCTAGTACAACAGGGCGAGACAACAATCACCATATCAATGCAAGAACTGTTGTAAATAAAAAAGCTAGTTGCTGTTTGATTCAAAAAAACAATCATTTGCGCGAGTCATCAGTTGATGGCTTGGGTATTGACTCGTATACCGATCATCAGGAGACACGCATGAAGCTTTATCGACTTTTCTCTTTAGCAATCGCAACATTGTTCGTATCGACGGTCCTATTTTCGTCTGAGTCGCAAGCTCAAACAAAACTACGGATTCAATCTGGGTTTCCTCCCTCAAGTTTGATTTACCTAAACTCTTTGTATTTTGCAAAGCAGGTGAACGCGATGTCGGGCGGGCGGCTGATCGTCGAGATCCTGCAGCCCTTCCACGGCCGCATCTTCGACCCCGCCTGCGGCTCGGGCGGCATGTTCGTGCAGTCGGCCGCCTTCGTGCAGCGCCACCAGAAGAACGCCACCCGCGAGCTGACGGTGTTCGGCACCGAGAAGGCCAGCGACACCGTCAAGCTGGCCAAGATGAACCTGGCGGTGCACGGCCTGTCGGGCGACGTGCGCGAGGCCAACACCTACTACGAAGACCCGCACAAGGTGGTCGGCCGCTTCGACTTCACCATGGCCAACCCGCCGTTCAACCAGTCCGAGGTGGACAAGGCGCGGCTGGTGAATGACGCCGATGTAGTCGATGCCCGCTTTGCGCTGGGTGTGCAGCTGATCGAGGGGCACGGCGATCCGCTCGACATTGCCGAGGGGCTGTGCCGCGTGGCCGAAGCCGCCTTGCAAGCAGGCGCGGGGGCGGCGACGGCGGGCGGGGCGAAGATGTTGTACTTGGCGTCGTAGATCCAGGCGCGGTTCTTCTTCTGGTATTCGCCGAGGAGCGCGCGGTCCTGGATCATCCAGACCATGAAGACGTCGTTCTTCGGGTCGACCCACATGTTCGTGCC
>CALCPT010000644.1 GCA_937897265.1 uncultured Alcaligenaceae bacterium | reverse complement strand
CGAGATACATTGGCGTGACTGGAGTTCAGACGTGTGCTCTTCCGATCTCGGTCCGCGCACTACATAAGTGCGACTGAGCTTGGTAAGAACCGCAACCGCTCGGCATCACGAAACGGATTCGCATCGCCTCACACGCTTGGCACACTACTTGCTTTGATCCTTCCTGAAGCTTAACTACAAGCCAGGGAGCCAGTCATGGGCAGCAAATCCACGAGTCACGTTGCAATTAATACAAATCGCCGTAAAGTCTTAACAACCTCGACAAGGGCCTTAGCTGGTGCGAGCTTAATGGCTTTGGTCGACCCGTTGGTCAAAGCCGGCGCCTGGGCAGCCGGCAGCGATGCTCCCGAAAAAAAAGATATCAAAATTGGCTTTATTCCGCTGACCGACTGCGCCTCGGTGGTCATGGCTTCGGAGATGGGCTTTGACAAAAAATACGGCTTAAAAATTACGCCCTCGAAAGAGGCTTCTTGGCCAAGCGTACGCGACAAATTGATCAACGGCGAACTCGACGCGGCACATGTCCTGTACGGCTTGATTTATGGCGTGCAGTTGGGCATCGGTGGCCCTAAAAAAGATATGTCGATCTTGATGACCTTGAACAATAACGGTCAAGGTATTACCCTGTCGCGCAAACTGTTCGAAAAAGGCGTGACCGACGGCGCTTCTTTAAAGGCCTTAATGGACAAAGAGAAGCGCGAGTACACCTTCGCGCAGACCTTCCCGACCGGCACCCACGCGATGTGGCTGTATTACTGGTTAGCCGCAAACGGCATCAATCCGATGAAAGACACCAAAGTGATCACCGTACCGCCACCACAAATGGTCGCAAACATGCGTGTTGGCAATATGGATGGCTACTGTGTCGGAGAGCCGTGGCATGCACGAGCGATTGCCGACAAGATCGGCTTTACCACCATCACAAGCCAGGCCATCTGGAAAGACCACCCCGAAAAAGTATTAGGCACAACAGCTGACTTTGTAGAGCGCTATCCCAACACAGCACGAGCGATGACAGCCGCCGTGCTTGAGGCCTCGAAATTTATTGACTCGTCAAAAGAGAACCGAACCAAAACTGCGGAAACCATCGCCGCGAAATCGTACGTCAACACAGAAGTTGACGTGATCTTGGGTCGCATCTTAGGGCAGTACGACAACGGCATCGGCAAGAAATGGGATGACCCAGATTACATGAAGTTTTACAACAACGGCCTGGTGAACTTTCCTTACCTCTCAGACGGCATGTGGTTTTTGACGCAACAAAAACGTTGGGGCCTGCTCAAAGAACATCCAGACTATCTGGCTGTTGCCAAGAAGGTCAACCGAATTGATGTGTATAAACAGGCGGCGACACTGACCGGCACGCCAGTGCCGACTTCTGAGATGCGCGCCTCAACCTTAGTAGACGGCAAAGTTTGGGATGGTAACGACCCTGCAGCCTACGCCGATAGCTTCAGTATCAAGGGTTAGCGCGATGAGCGAAGGCCGAACCAAAAGCATCGCCGAACTCGTTCTTGAACAACAACTCGAGAGCGAGGCGCTGCGTCAGCGCGAACAAAGGCGGCTTGCACTCAGAGAGCAGCTCGTGCGTGTGCTCGACCCTTTCGTGCCTGCACTGTTAGGGGCGCTTGGTTTTATTGTTTTTTTATTCATTTGGGAGGCGATCCATCGCAGCATCGAGCAGATCCCCTCGCCTGCTTTTACGTTTGCAGCAGCACTCAAACTCTTTGCAGATCCGTTTTATTCGAACGGGCCAAATGATCAGGGAATTGGCTGGAACATCTTGTCGTCGTTGCGTCGAGTTGGCTTAGGTTTTGGCCTGGCGGCGGCTGTTGGTATACCGGTAGGATTTTTAATCGGACGCTTTCGCTTGTTTCAAGCGATGACCTCACCAATCATCAGTTTGTTGCGCCCAGTATCGCCCCTTGCATGGCTACCAATCGGCCTGTTGTTGTTTAAGGCCGCGAACCCAGCAGCGATCTGGTGCATCTTTATTTGTTCGATCTGGCCCATGGTAATCAACACGGCGGTCGGTGTCAGCAAAATCCCTCAAGACTATCTCAACATTGCACGCGTCTTAAATCTTTCAGAGTGGAAAGTCTTTACCAAAATTTTGTTTCCAGCGACCTTGCCTTACATGTTGACGGGCGTGCGTTTATCGATCGGGACCGCATGGCTAGTCATTGTGGCTGCCGAAATGCTCACCGGAGGCGTGGGCATCGGTTTCTGGCTTTGGGATGAATGGAATAACCTGAAAGTTGAAAACATCATCATTGCAATTTTTGTGATCGGCATTGTGGGGCTCTTTCTTGAGTATTGCATGATCGCCGTCGCAAAGCGCTTCTCTTACGAATAATGGAGGGGCCATGAATCCAAAGACGTTTCCGTCGCAGACAGCAGGTTGACCATGAATTCGAACGCACTGCCCTTACGCATAGCAGGACAATCATGACTTCAAGCGCGCTTGAGCGTTATCTGCTGGTTGAAGAGGTTCAACAAACCTTTAAAACAAAGAAAGGGCCTTTTGTTGCACTCAAAGATATCAATCTTAGTGTGAAACAGGGTGAATTTATTACGCTGATCGGGCACTCGGGTTGTGGCAAATCAACACTGCTCAATCTGATCGCTGGACTCACGCTGCCCACCGAAGGTCGACTCATTTGTGCGGGTCGTGAAATCGCAGGGCCTGGGCCAAACCGTGCGGTGGTCTTTCAAAACCATTCACTTCTGCCCTGGCTATCGTGCTTTGAAAATGTTTACCTTGGTGTCGAGCGAGTCTTTGCGGCCACTGAAAACAAAGCTCAGTTGAAAGAACGCACTGAAGAGGTGATGGCCTTAGTGGGCTTGACCGCCTCACAGCACAAGATGCCGCATGAGGTATCAGGCGGTATGAAACAACGGGTTGGTATCGCGCGTGCCTTGGCCATGGAGCCACAAGTATTGCTGCTCGACGAGCCCTTTGGTGCGCTAGACGCCTTGACACGCGCAAATCTGCAAGACGAACTGATCAAAATCATGGCGTCTAAAAACAGCACTGCCGTCATGGTGACGCACGATGTAGACGAAGCTGTTTTGCTATCGGATCGAATTGTGATGATGACCAATGGGCCCGCCGCGCGCATCGGTGAGATCTTATCAGTCGAACTCGAGCGCCCGCGCGATCGAGTTGCATTAGCGCATAACACTCAATACCTTGATTACCGCACCGCGGTCATCGACTTTTTATATCGCAAGCAAGGCCACCCTGCCCCTGCAAAGGTTTAAGAATCATCATGAAAAAAATGAAACTGGTATTAGTCGGTAACGGTATGGCAGGCGTGCGTACGCTTGAAGAACTGCTCAAGCTCGCACCCGACTTATATGACATCACGGTATTTGGCAGCGAACCGTATCCAAACTACAACCGAATCTTGCTTTCGCCAGTGCTGTCAGGCGAACAAAATGTCGAACAAATCATTTTGAATGATTTGCAATGGTACGCCGACAATAACATTCGCCTGCATCTCGACAAAACAGTGGTTGAAATCGACCGTGTGGCGCGTGAGGTCAAAGCTGCGGACGGTACAGTCGAGCCCTACGATCGCCTCTTGCTCGCCACTGGATCATTGCCCTTTATTCTTCCGGTGCCCGGCAAAGAGTTACCAGGCGTCATCGCTTACCGCGATATCAAAGATACCAACGAGATGATTGCCACGGCTGCCTCACATCAGCACGCTGTCGTCATCGGTGGGGGCTTGCTAGGCTTAGAGGCCGCCAATGGCTTACGTGTGCGGGGTATGAAGGTCACGGTGGTCCACTTAATGGATTGGTTGATGGAGCGCCAGTTAGATCCCGTTGCTTCAAAGCTTTTGCAAAAAAGTCTCGAAGATCGTGGGATGGATTTCAGGCTCAAAACTCAAACCGAAGCGTTGCTACCCAACCCGGACGGCACTCGAGTCGCTGCGGTACGCTTTAAAGACGGCGAAACTATTGCGGCGGATTTAGTTGTAATGGCCGCGGGTATCCGTCCCAATACTGCACTCGCCGAAGCTGCCAATATCCACTGCTCACGTGGCATTATCGTCAACGATACGATGCAAACCTTCGACCCCTTGATTTACGCCGTCGGTGAGTGCGTCAATCACCGCGGTTCGGTCTATGGCCTTGTTGCACCATTATTTGAACAAGCCAAAGTCTGTGCCAACCATTTAGCTGAATACGGCATCGCTCGTTATAGCGGTTCAGTCACCTCGACCAAACTCAAAGTCACTGGTATAGATTTGTTTTCAGCTGGCGAGTTCATGGGTGGCGAGGGCTGCGAAGAGATCACCTTGTCTGACCCGCTGGCAGGTGTTTACAAGAAACTCGTTGTCAAAAATGACCTTCTGGTGGGCGCCTGCATGTATGGCGATACAGCCGACGGCACCTGGTACTTTAAGTTGTTACGTGAAGAAAAAAATATTGCCAGTATTCGGGATACATTAATTTTCGGTGAAAGCAACATCGGCGATGTCGGCCACGAGGGGCACAACAAAGCCGCAGCGATGCTCGACGCCGATGAAGTCTGCGGTTGCAATGGCGTCAACAAGGGCAAGATTGTCAGGGCGATCAAAGACCAAGGGCTCTTCACCCTTGAGGACGTACGCAAGTGCACCAAAGCCAGTGCGTCTTGCGGGTCGTGTACAGGCTTAGTCGAACAGATTTTAATGAACTGCCTGGGTACGAGTTATTCAGAAACACCCAAGAAAAAAGCCATGTGTGCGTGCACCGATCACTCTCACGATGCGGTACGTGTGGCGATACGTGAAAAGAAATATCTGGACCAAGCGCAGATCCGCTCTGAAATGGGTTGGCGCACACCCAGTGGTTGCGCAAGTTGCCGACCTGCATTGAACTACTACCTGATCTCGACCTGGCCGCACGAAGCGAAAGATGATCCGCAATCACGCTTCATCAACGAGCGTGCGCATGCCAATATTCAAAAAGATGGCACCTATTCTGTCATCCCGAGGATGTGGGGTGGGCTAACCAATGCCTCAGAACTCAGACGCATCGCTGATGTCGCTGAGAAGTTCAACGTGCCAACAGTTAAAGTCACAGGCGGTCAACGCATCGATTTGCTGGGTATCAAAAAAGAGGATCTACCAGAGGTCTGGAAAGATTTGGGCATGCCTTCTGGCCACGCCTACGGAAAATCGATTCGCACAGTCAAGACCTGTGTCGGTTCTGAGCATTGTCGCTTTGGTACTCAGCTGTCAATGGATATGGGCGTACGGCTGGAAAAAATGCTCTTTGGGATGTACGCCCCCCATAAGGTCAAGCTGGCGGTGTCAGGTTGCCCGCGCAACTGCGCTGAGGCTGGCATTAAGGATGTTGGAGTCATTGGGGTGGACTCAGGCTGGGAAATCTATATCGCTGGTAACGGCGGTATCAAGACAGAGGTCGCTGAGTTTTTGTGCAAGCTCAAAACGGATGATGAGGTTAAAGAATATTCAGGCGCGTTTATTCAACTGTATCGTGAAGAGGGTTGGTACCTTGAACGTACCGTGCACTATGTACAACGTGTTGGCATGGACTACATCAAAGCGCGGATTTTGCAAGATGCACCCGGTCGCCTCGCGCTCTTTGAACGCCTGCTCTTTGCATTGAAAGACGCCCCAGATCCCTGGAAAGATTTCGAGGCGGCGGGCGTGGACCTCAAGCAGTTTGAAACGATTGCGCTGCCTCAATTGACCTAAAGGGATTCAAGATGACAACTTCAGAACAATGGATCTTGGTGAGCAAGCTGCAAGATATTCCATTGCTGGGTGCCCGCGTCGTGACCGGTGCGGCAGCAGGCCCCATCGCGATTTTCAAAGCTGCAGACGACACCATCTTTGCGGTGCTTGATCGCTGCCCCCACAAGGGTGGACCGCTTTCACAGGGAATCGTGCACGGGCATGCTGTGACTTGCCCGATTCACGCCTGGAATATCAACTTAGAGAACGGTTGCGCCCTTGAGCCCGATGAGGGTTGCACGCGGCGCTTTGACGTGAAATGTGTCGAGGACGAGGTGTTTCTTCGGCGCGATCAACTGGCCACTTTGTGATGCAAATATCGTCTCAACCGCGCACCGTCAAGACCACCTGCTGCTACTGCGGCGTGGGCTGTGGCATGCTGGTTCACACAGAAACAGTCGCCGGGCGTATTGAGATCAAAAGCGTTGAGGGTGATCCAGAGCATCCGGCAAACTTTGGACGATTGTGTAGCAAGGGCTCAACGCTGGGGCTGACGGCGCAATCACACATTTATGCGCAAACACGCGCCCAAGCGCCTGAAAGACGTCTAACCAAAGACACACCTCGTGAGGTAGTGTCCTGGGATGAGGCTAGTGAGCACGTTGCACAACGTTTTGCAGACATTATTGAAGAACATGGTCCAGAATCTGTTGGCCTCTATGTATCGGGGCAACTTCTAACCGAAGACTATTACATATTCAATAAATTAGTGAAAGGTCTAATCGGCACGAATAATATCGATACCAATTCGCGCCTATGTATGTCGAGCGCTGTCGCGGGCTATAAGCAGAGCTTTGGCGCTGACGCGCCCCCATGCAGCTACTCAGATCTCGAGCACGCGAAGGTTATTTTTATTACGGGATCGAACACCGCCTTCGCGCACCCAATTTTATTTAGACGAATCGAAGCCGCGCGCGAGCTTAATCCAGAACTCAAGCTGATTGTTGTGGATCCCAGGCACACCGAGACTGCACAGATGGCAGACTTGTTTCTGCAAATTTTGCCAGGCACTGATGTCGCGCTGTACCACGGCATGCTGCACCTGATGCTTTGGGAAAACTGGCTCGACCAACAATATATCCATGCACATACTGAAGGGTTTAGTGAATTAAAGAATCTTGTGCGCGACTACACCCCAAAGGCTGTCGCTGAGATCTGTGGAATTTCAGAGCAAGATTTGCACACGGCTGCCAAACTATTTGCAACCTCAGCCGCGACACTCTCGCTGTACTGTCAGGGACTCAATCAATCCACCTCCGGTACCGATAAGAATACTGCGCTCATCAATCTGCACTTAGCCACGGGCCAACTTGGCAAAGCCGGAGCTGGACCCTTCTCGTTAACCGGCCAGCCTAATGCGATGGGCGGACGCGAAGTAGGCGGTCTGGCCAATTTATTGTCAGGCCACCGTGATCTGAAAAATCCGGTACACCGGCAAGAAGTCGCTGATTTTTGGGGAGTGACCGAGGTACCCTCCAAGCCTGGGCTTACTGCCATTCCGATGTTTGAGGCTTTGCGTGCAGGACAACTTAAAGCGATCTGGATTGTTTGCACCAACCCTGCGCAGTCACTGCCCGATCAAACTTTGGTACACGCAGCCTTACAACACGCAGAGTTTGTCGTGGTGCAGGACGCTTACGCGCATACCGCTACAACCGCCTATGCAGACGTTCTACTGCCCGCAACTACCTGGGCAGAAAAAGACGGTACCGTGACAAATTCTGAGCGTTGCATTTCTCGGGTGCGTCCGGCACTTGCGCCGTTTGGCCAGGCTCGACAAGATTGGGAAATTGCCGTCGCGATTGCCAAGCGTCTTGAGGTCAAACTCGCTCACAGGCGCCAAGACGCGTCGACTTCTCTCTTTGAATACACAGACCCGCAAACAATCTGGAACGATCATCGGGAACTCACGCGCGGCCGAGACCTCGACATTACTGGCCTAAGCTATGCACGCCTTGAGGCGCGAGGCCCTACGCAATGGCCCTATCCAATCGGAGCGCTCAAAGGGCGCAAGCGGTTGTACGAAGACGGTGTCTTTCAAACCCCAAATGGCAAGGCACGATTTATCGCTTCCCCCTATCGCGCGACCGCCGAACGCACCGATGCGCGCTATCCGATTGGGCTACTGACCGGCCGCCTCAGAGATCAATGGCATGGCATGAGTCGTACCGGCACGCTAGCGCGTTTGTTTTCACATGCACCAGAGGCTTGCATCGAGGTCTCAACCGGCGATGCGCAAAGACTTGAATTAAGTGACCGCGAATTGGTGTACGTCACGTCGCGTCGAGGTGTACAGGTTTTACCCGTGCAAATCTCTAAAGGATTACGAAGCTCTCAGGCCTTCATCGCCATGCACTGGGGTGGCGAGTTTGTATCGGGACAGGGAGGCAAGGCAGTTGGGCAAGGCGTAAATAGCCTGACGATTGGCGCTTACGACCCAATCTCAGAACAACCCGAACTAAAGTTTTGTGCCATTAAGATTTCAAAAGCCAATTTGCCGTGGCATTTGAGCGCTTTTGGGTGGTTTGATGATGACACCGCACTGAGCTTACAGATTCAGCTTCGGGCACTGTTTACCAAATGCACGTTTTCGACTGCCACTTTATTCGGACGCGATGACGCCCGACACCAAACGGGCGTAAGCCTGACCTTGGCAAATCTCGAGCCGTTTGAGCCCGCACTGCTTGAGCGCGTACGCGAGTTATTTTGCTTCACCCAATCCACAGATGGAACGTCAGTGATGACTTATCGCGATCAACGGAAGTCTGTCGAGAGACTCTTAGCCATAGAACACAGCACCGAGAAAAAAATATTATCGCGTGTCATGCTGACCGGTTCAGTGGTTGATCTTGAGGCGCGGATCTGGCTCAAACAGTACCTAGAAACCTTAACTGACATCTCAGCGCTTGGACGTAAGCTGCTTTCTCCCGGCAAACTTGCACCGCAGCCGATCGTCCCTCGCGGAAAAATCGTTTGTAATTGTTTTGATGTTTCAGAACAATCCATTACACAATGTTTGCAGCAAACGGCCTCGTCTGACCCCGATGACCTCTTGGCGGTTTTACAGGCCAAACTCGACTGCGGCACTAACTGCGGGTCTTGTTTGCCTGAGCTCAAAAATATGGTGACCTCTTATGTCGATTAAAGCCTATCTCAAGCAAATCGGACGGGGCAGTAAAGGGGCGAGTGATTTGTCGCGCTCTGAGGCAAAAGATTTATTTACCTTGATACTTTCAAGCGTAACCTCATCGCTTGAACTCGGTGCGTTTTGTATGGCGATGCGCATCAAAGGTGAGACCGCGCAAGAGCTCTCGGGTTTTTATGATGCGTTACGTCCGTTTCTACCAAGCTTGACGCTAAGTAAACCAGTGTGGCTCTTGCCGTCATACAACGGTGCACGTAAGACCAGCCTGCTGACACCCTTGCTTGCAAAGCTTCTGGCTGACAAGGGATATTTTGTGTTGGTTCACGGTGCTCACGAAGAGCCACAACGCACCAGTTCTGAACAACTCTTTGCTGAGATGGATTGGCCTGTTGCCAAGACCCTAAACGAATTGCCCTTGCTTCTCGAACATCAATCATTTGCTTACTGTCCGCTGAGTGTGCTTTGTCCCGCTCTGCACAGACTGCTTTTAGTGCGACAAGTCATAGGGGTTCGTAATACGGGACATGTTCTGGCGAAGGTGATCAATCCGATTCAAAGCCAATCGTTTCAACTGAATAACTATACCCATCCCGCTTATCCAGCCGTACTCGATGGCTTTTACAAGAATTTTTCAGAGAACGTGGCGACCATGCGCGGCCATGAGGGCGAGCCGGTGGCCAGCCCACGCCGCTTACCAGAGCTGCACTTGCGGTTCAAAGGACTCGAGACGACGCAGGTACTCGACGCACAGTACTTTTCTGAGGCTAGCGAATCATCCGAGAGTATTCTTCCTGCCGCCACGGCAGCTCTTTATCAAAAGATGCTGCGCGATCCTGGCACGCTTCCAAACAGCCTCGTTGCCCAAGTCACTGCCTTACACCGTGCGTACAGAACCCCACCTAACGCTCTCGCTGATTCGCCGCCATGAATACTTCAATCGATCCTTCTTTTTTTTCTCCTGGCGAAGTCGCCCTGATCGGAGCGGGGCCCGGCGACCCAGAATTACTGACACTGAAGGCTGTCAAATATTTAAGGATTGCAGACGTCGTTTTGGTCGATGATTTGGTCAATCCGAGGATTCTCGAACACTGCCACCCGAAGGCGCGAATGATTCATGTAGGAAAGCGCGGGGGTTGTCACTCTACGCCACAATCATTTATTGAAAAAATTATGGTGCGCGCTGCCGTTTCTGGCTTAAAGGTTGTGCGTCTAAAGGGGGGTGATCCTCTGATCTTTGGACGCGCGGGCGAGGAGATCGAAGCCCTGCAGGCACAGCGAATCAAAGTCACAGTGATCAATGGCATTTCAGCTGGGCTAGCAGGAGCTTCGGCCTTTGGCGTGTCTTTGACGCACCGCCACCATTCGCCCGGAGTGATCTTTGTGACGGGGCACCTCAAGGACGAAGGTTCGCAACCTAATTGGCGTGCGTTAGCCGAAAGCGGCATGACGTTAGTCATCTATATGGGACTCGCACGGGCCGCGCTCATTCAACAGAGTCTTTTAAATGCGGGCATGTCAGGTCTCACGCCGGTCGGCCTGATAAAATCTGTCACCTATCCCGATGAGCAATTACTACGCACCCACCTTTCAGCGTTGTGCGAAACCATCGAGGCCAGGCGGCTAACTATCCCTGCGATCATGTTAATCGGCGACGCTCTTGAGGCCACCCGGCAGTTACATCATTTCAGTGCGGCGGCTTAACTTTTTATAGATTATCTAATGTCTCCCAATGCAACGAACGGTACCATTCTTTTTGCCCACGGGTCGCGTGACCCGCAATGGCGCTTGCCGTTCGAAGGCATTTTAAAAAAAATGCGGGTGCTCAGCAGTTCGCCAACAAGCTTGGCGTTTCTTGAATGCATGGCACCAACGCTTGAACAAGCGATTGATGACATGGTGAGTGCAGGGATCAAACAGATTACCGTCGTACCGGTATTTTTAGCAGTAGGTAGCCATGTTCGCAAAGACTTACCTCTATTGCTTGAGGCGGCCCGCCTTAAGCATCCCGAGGTGACTTTGCAGGCCAGTGCGGCGATTGGCGAACAACCCGCTATCCAAGACGCAATCGCTGCCTTTGCTTTGGGCGCACGCTAAGCAATCACAACTGCGTTGGCAGCGAGCTTTGAATTGCTCTTAGCTCGCATGCCGTTTCAGGTGTCAGGCTGCTAGCCGTTTTAATAATGCCTGCCCAGTTTCTTTGGTGCCGAGTTTACCGCCCATATCGCGTGTCGATTCTTTCGCTGCAATCGCTTGCGTCACTGCCTGCTCAAGTGCCTGACTGGCTTGTACAAACTCAGGCCGCCCTTTGCGCTGTCCGTACCACGTCAACAACATGGCAGCAGAGCAGACTTGCGAAAATGGGTTGGCAATATTTTGCCCGGCGATGTCTGGTGCCGAGCCGTGTGCCGCCTGAGCCATTGCGTAATGCGTGCCCGCATTGATCGAGGCCGCCATTCCCAAACTGCCAGCAAGCTCGGCCGTCAGGTCAGACAAAATATCCCCAAACATATTGGTCGTAACGATCACATCGTAACGCTCGGGGGCGCGCACAACATGGGCCATCATGGCGTCCACGATCACATCATCGACCAGCACCGACGGAAACTCTTTAGCCACTGCATGGCAGGCGTCGATAAACATTCCATCGCCAATGCGTAGGACGTTTGCTTTATGCACGATGGTCAGGTGTTTTTTGCGCGTCATCGCCAACTCGAAGGCCGAACGAGCAATACGTTCACAGCACTGACGAGTAATACGACGCAGCGACACCACGACGTCAGGTGTGATTAACATTTCGCTGCCACCCGATTCGATATTGCGATCGGCATAGAAACCTTCGGTGTTTTCGCGCACCACCACCAGATCGAGAGGCTTGTATGTCGTGCCACTACCCGCATAGGTTTTTGCCGGACGGATATTCGCGAACAGATCCAAGCCTTTTCTGAAGAATTTTGACGGGTTGATCTCACCCTTCGACTCGTCTTTGAAGTCGTAGGTCGCCATTGGCCCCAAGATCAAGCCATCTGCCTGCTTGACTGAATCCATTAAGCCATCGTGAATAGTCGTACCGTATTTCTTCAGACTATCGTGTCCGGCAATATCGTGCTTTAGCTCTAAGCCTAAGTTAAATTGCTTGGAGACATGCTCTAACGCATCCACCGCAACCGCTACAGTTTCAGCACCGATTCCATCTCCGGGCAACACAATAATTTTCATTTTTTTAGTCTCTTATTTGAATGAATAGATATGCGGGTCAAGTCTCGCCTTTCTGAGCAAAAAGGATGTCAACCACCTCACTAGAAGCTTAATCGAACTTTAACTGATCTTGCGGGCCTGCGAGAGCACGCATGCGCTCGATGTAGGCGCTGCGCTTCTCGGTCGCTCCGGCCACCCCTGCCTTGAGATAAAAATCCCAAAATGCTGTCGTCATGGCACTGATACGCGCCCACGTTTTTGGATTATTTTGTTCAGACACCGAGACGTCACGACTAAAGTGCTCGGCATCAATCGGCTCACCCGCAAAGGTCATGTGATCGGCCTGCGCTACCAAGAGCTCTTGTCGCTTGCCCTTTGGCAAATGGCTATAGACCCATTGGCGCTGACTGAGCGGTACCCCAAGGCGCACTGAATCGGCGTCCTTTTTAAAAGTCACGTGACCATCAAGATCACCGGTCACGCAAAAAAATGGGACTTTAACCTGACTCATGGCAGCTGCACGCTCTTGCGACATCGCGCTAGGTGACAGAGCAATGGCTGCATCAATTCGAGGGTCAAGCAAGCCTTTACCGCCTTGGCCTTGCCCGGTAATTGACTGTACCGTCAACGCACCATAAGAATGACCAGCAATACCAATGCGAGGGCGCGAGGAGTCGGACTTGCCGCCGCCAGACTGCTCAAAATAGGGCATTAACAAGGGCAACTTGAGCAAGTAATCCAACGCATAACTGCAGTCTTTCACACGCAGAGCGTACTGTGGCGAGGCGATGGCCTCGGCGATCGTCATTTTTAGCGATCTGCTCTTATTGGTGCTCCAGATACCGTCATCGGTGACTGGATGCGCAAGCGTCGCAACAACATAGCCTGCTTCACGCCAAGCCTCGCACCAGTCGGCCCCGTTCGACACCCCGCTACCTAGCCCCGGAGAATACAAAATCAACGCCGTCGGCTTGGCTTGGGCAGGCAGCCGAAGCTTAAGCTTAATTTTACGTTTCGTTTTTGGATCTTCGATCTCTGATGTGTCAGGATCGGCACGGCGCCCGCTTGCGGGCTGAGTCGATCTTAAGTTTTCGGGAAGGTTTGCTGCGGCGCTGACTTTCGCCACAAGAGCCGATGCCCCGCATATAGCGATCAGTCGTCTGCGAACTGCCTGAAAAGGCTTAGCGGTGAAAGCTGTCATGCCAGGTTGCCGAATCATAAAAATAAGTCATCACATAGTAAGTTAAAATTTGTCCCCAATGCCTTGTTTGGCAAGGTTCTTACTCACCATTTGCCCTGATGTCTCGTACCAGTATGCTTGCTTACTCTGGTTTTAAGTCCGACGCTGCGCTGTTGCCATGAGCTTCGTTTCACCAGAATTCGCGCTCATTGCCCTGATTTTCTTCCCCCTTTACTGGTCACTTAGCAGTCACCGTTCAATCCAGCTCGGATTTTTAACGCTTTCAGGTTACGCGCTTTACGCAACGTGGTCAGTACAGTTTGCCTGTATCTTGCTAGTGTTTAGCGCTTACATTTGGTTGGCAGGTCACTGGGTACAGTCTAGCAAGACTCATCCCCGCCGCAAGCTCTGGTTTGCGATCAGTGTGCTGCTGAGCTTAGTTTTGCTACTGGCAAGCAAATATTACGAGTTTGTTCGACAGCTGTTGGCAGGGCTCATGCCCAATCTGAGTATGCAGGCTCTGCTACCCATTATCGATATTGTGGCACCTGCCGGAATTTCTTTTTTCACCTTTCAGGCAGTCACTTATCTTGTCTGGCAATACGACAGCAAACCACCACGCACCTCATTCATTCATCTACTTTTATTTTTGTCTTTTTGGCCGACCTTGTTTGCTGGGCCAATCATGCGTGCGCGTGATTTCTTTGCACAACTGGATGGGCCAGACGTCGGGCTGCCACGTCAAACGCCTAAGGCGATTTACTACATCTTATTGGGACTCTTTCAAAAAATGGTCTTTGCCTCATGGTTGGCAGGAACATTTGTCGACGATGCCTTTAAATATCCAGACACACAAACGTTTGTAACGGCCTTTGCAGCCATCGTTGGCTATTCGCTGCAGATTTTTTTAGACTTTGCCGGTTATACCTTGATCGTGACCGGGCTCGCGTTGATGCTAGGGTTCAGCCTTCCTATCAATTTCAAACAACCCTATCTAGCCATCAATCTGCAAGAATTTTGGCGGCACTGGCACATTTCACTCTCAAGCTTTATTCGTGATTATGTATACATTCCGCTCGGTGGTAACCGAAAGGGCTTTTTACACACGCAGATCAATATCCTCTTGGCGATGGTGATCAGTGGGTTATGGCACGGCGCTAATTCGACCTTTATTGTTTGGGGAGCTTTACACGGACTAGGCGTCGTCTTCGTCAACCTCTACGACAAGATGTTTGGCAAAGATCAAGCGATGCCAGTCGCCCTCGCACGACTTTTCACACTGTCTTACATTGGGCTCGCTTGGGTGTTCTTTAGAGCTGACAATAATGAAGCGGCCTTGCAATTACTCGCTGCACTGACCAATGGCTTAGGCAAGCCTGAGTTTCAACACGCCCTACTCGCGGCGTTCGTCATGATTTTCTTTTTATTAAGCGCGCACGCTCAACGCCTTGAACAAGCCTGTGTGCAGCGGCTGACTACGCTTGGGTGGATTGCACTGACCTGTTTAGTCGGTGGGCTTGCGTATCTCGCGATTTTATTGGGCCCAAACGGCGTGCCCGGTTTTATTTATTATCGATTTTGACATGAGCAAAGCCCAGCGCCCGCTTTATCTCTTTTTAGTTGCTGTGGTGTTACTTAACACGCTGCTATGGCTTGATTCGTTCGATCGGTATCTCAGCTCGCGCTACCACATCACGCTTAGCGCGACGTTACCAGAACGTGCCTTTGCCTTATCCCGTCAAACGCAAGACCTCATCACCCACGTGCAACAGCTCACCTCGGCAAAACTGGTGCAGTTTGTCAAGATCGGAAGAGCGTCGTGTAGGGAAAGAGTGTCTTCGCCTGTGTAG